>NZ_JBEXCW010000030.1:0-95347 GCF_040605435.1 Streptomyces sp. NPDC005574 | reverse complement strand
TGACCACTACGCCCGGAACCCTCGTCCTCGCCGGCACCCCCATCGGCGACGTCTCCGACGCCCCGCCACGGCTCGCCGAGGAACTGGCCGGCGCCACGCTGGTCGGGGCCAATCTGGCCGACGTAGATCCGGTCGAAGCCCGCGTCGGCGAAGGCGGTCAGCCCGGCGACGTGCTCCTCGACGTCGTCCCCGCACACCACGTTCTCCCGCACCATGTCCTCGGTGACCAGCGGCTCCAACTGCTCGAAGTGCCGCGGGGAAGGCAGTATCTGGGCCATCTCGCCCGGCAGTTGCTCGTTGAACCAGAGCTTGCGGACGCTGCGGACGGCCTCGTCGCGGTCGGTGCCGTAGCAGACCTTGGTGCCGCCGCTCACCGGCTTGGCGCCCCCGCCGCCCTTGCGGAACTGCTCGACCATGGACGCCTCGGGCATCATCGTGACGTAGCCGTCGCCCACCCGCGCCGCGAGTTTCGTCGCCGCGGGGCCGAAGCCCGAGACCTCGATCGGGACGGGCTCGTCGGGCACCGTGTACAGCCGGGCGTTCTCCACCTTGTAGTGCGTGCCGTAGTGGCTGACCTCCTCGCCGGTGAACAGCCGGCGCATCACCTGGATCGCCTCCTCCAGCATCTCCAGGCGGACGTTGGCGGGCGGCCAGACATGGCCGAGGATGTGCTCGTTGAGGGCCTCGCCGCTGCCCACGCCCAGCCGGAAGCGGCCGTCGGTCATCACGGCGGCCGTCGCCGCGGCCTGGGCCACCACCGCGGGATGCATCCGCACGGTCGGGCAGGTCACGGCCGTGCCGATGGGCAGCGACACCGCCTCCGAGATCGCGCCGATGACCGACCAGACGAACGGGCTCTGCCCCTGCGCGTCGTTCCACGGGTGGTAGTGGTCCGAGATCCACAGCGACTGGAAACCGGCCTGCTCTGCCATCCTCGCCTGCTCGACCAGGTCGGCGGGGCCGAACTCCTCGCACGAGAGGAAGTAGCCGTATTCGGGCATGGGGGTACCTCCGGTGACTCCGCGGCGAAGGCGCGTCTGGGGCGCCGCGACGGGGGGCGGATCGGGTCGACGGCCGGGTACCCGGCGTCCGGGGCGGAAACCGGGTCACGTTTGGGCGCTCCGGCCAGGGGGACGCGGAAGGCTCCCGAGCCATGCGACAGCGCCGGGGGCCGACCGTGTGCGGTGCACCCGCCGAGGCCCCGGACCTGTCACGCGATCCGGCGGCGCGCCGGACGCGTCCGCGGAAGGAGATTCATGAACACCGCTGAACTCGTCGAACTGGGACAGCAGTTGCGCGTGGACAGTGTGCGTGCCGCAGCCGCGGCGGGCTCAGGGCACCCGACCTCGTCGATGTCGGCCGCCGACCTGATGGCCGTCCTGCTGGCCAACCACCTCCGCTACGACTTCGAGCGCCCCGACCACCCCGGCAACGACCGGTTCATCCTCTCCAAGGGGCACGCCTCCCCCCTGCTGTACGCCGCCTACAAGGCGGCCGGCGCCCTCGACGACAGCGAACTGCTGACCTTCCGCAAGCTGGGCAGCCGCCTCGAAGGGCACCCCACGCCCCGGCGGCTGCCGTGGGTCGAGACGGCCACCGGCTCGCTCGGCCAGGGACTGCCCGTCGGCGTCGGCATCGCGCTGTCCGGCAAGCGGCTGGAGCGCACCGGATACCGCGTCTGGGTGGTGTGCGGGGACAGCGAACTGGCCGAGGGTTCGGTCTGGGAGGCGGCCGAACACGCCGGACACGAGCACCTCGACAACCTCACCGCGATCGTCGACGTCAACCGGCTCGGGCAGCGCGGCCCCACCCGGCACGGCCACGACCTCGGCGCCTACGCCCGCCGCTTCCAGGCGTTCGGCTGGCACACCGTCGAGATCGACGGCCACGACGTCGACGCCGTCGACCGCGCCTACGCCGAGGCCAGGTCGACGACCGGCCGGCCGACCGCGATCCTCGCCCGCACCCTGAAGGGCAAGGGTGTCGCCGCGGTCCAGGACCGCGAGGGTCTGCACGGCAAGCCGCTGCCGGACGCCGACGAGGCGATCGCCGAACTCGGCGGCCCGCGCGACCTGGCCGTCCGGGTGCAGGAGCCGCCGGCCGCGCGCGTGCTGCACGCCGTACGGACCGGCGAGAACGCGGAGCTGCCCCGTTTCGACCGGGACGGCGACGGCAAGGGCGTCGCCACCCGGGACGCCTACGGGCAGGCGCTCGCCGCCCTCGGCGGCGCCCGCGGAGACGTCGTCGTCCTGGACGGCGAGGTCGGCGACTCCACCCGCGCGGAGCTCTTCGCCAAGGACCACCCCGACCGCTACTTCGAGTGCTACATCGCCGAGCAGCAGATGGTCGGCGCCGCCGTGGGCCTCGCGGCGCGCGGCTGGGTGCCGTACGCCGCCACGTTCGCGTCCTTCCTGACCCGCGCCCACGACTTCATCCGCATGGCCGCGGTCAGCGGCTCCGGCATCAACCTCGTCGGCTCGCACGCGGGCGTCGCCATCGGCGAGGACGGGCCGAGCCAGATGGGCCTGGAGGACCTCGCGATGATGCGGTCGGTGTACGGCTCGACCGTGCTGTACCCGTGCGACGCCAACCAGACCGCGCGGCTGGTGGCGGAGATGGCCGGCCTGGAGGGCGTCCGCTACCTGCGCACCTCGCGCGGCGCCGGCCCGGTCCTCTACGGGCCCGACGAGCGCTTCCCGGTCGGCGGCAGCAAGGTGCTGCGCTCCTCGGAGCAGGACCGGCTGACGGTCGTCGCCGCGGGCGTCACCGTGCACGAGGCGCTGAAGGCCGCCGACGCCCTGCTGGAGGAGGGCATCCGGGTGCGGGTGATCGACCTGTACTCGGTCAAGCCCGTCGACCGGACCACCCTGCGGCAGGCCGCCGAGGAGACCGGCTGCCTGCTGACCGTGGAGGACCACCACGAGGAGGGCGGGATCGGCGACGCCGTCCTCGACGCGTTCACCGACGGGCGTCCCGTGCCGCGGCTGGTGCGTCTCGCCGTGCGGACGATGCCCGGCTCCTCCTCCCCGGACGAGGCACTGCACGCCGCGGGCATCGACGCCGAGTCCGTCGCGGCGGCGGGCCGGCTGCTTGTCGAGGAGGCGGTCGTGCGGTGAGCGGGGACGACACCCGCACGGTGCGGGCCGGGAAGCGGACGGTACGGGTGCACCGGCCCGGCAAGGTGCTCTTTCCCGGCGCCGGGGACGCGAAGGAGTACACCAAGGGCGACCTCGTCGACTACTACCGGGCCGTGGCCCCGTTCATGGTGCCGCACCTGCGCGGCCGTCCGCTGATGCTGGAGCGGCATCCGGACGGCGTCGACGGCCCCCGGTTCATGCAGAAGAACACCCCGGACAGCTATCCGGACTGGATCGCCCGCGTCGAGGTCCCCAAGGAGGGCGGCACCGTCTGCCACCCCGTGTGCGAGGACACCGGCACGCTGCTGTACCTCGCCGACCAGGCCGCCCTGACCCTGCACCGCTGGCTGTCGCGCACCGGGCGGCTGGAGCGGCCCGACCGGATGGTGTTCGACCTGGACCCGGCCGGTGACGACTTCGAGGCGGTGCGCTCGGCGGCCCGGCTGCTGGGCGAGCTGCTCGACGAACTCGCCCTGCCCTCCTGGCTGATGACCACCGGCTCACGCGGTCTGCATGTCGTCGTCCCACTCACCGGGAGTGACGACTCCGACGCGGTGCGCGAGTTCAGCCGGGCCGTCGCCGACACGCTCGCCCGGGCGCACCCGGCCGCGCTGACCACCGCCGCCCGCAAGAAGGAGCGCGGGCAGCGGCTCTACCTCGACGTGGGCCGCAACGCCTACGCGCAGACGGCCGTGGCGCCCTTCAGCGTCCGCGCGCTGCCCGGGGCGCCGGTGGCCACCCCGATCACCTGGTCCCAGCTGGACGACCCGGCCGTCCACGCCCGCCGCTGGAGTGTCGCCGACGCCGTCGAGCAGGCCCGCACCCGGCCCTGGGCCGGTCTTTCGCGCGGCGGCCGCGCCCTCGGACCGGCCCGGCGCAGGCTCGACAAGCTGCGCGGCTGACCCACCCGGTCCGGAAGGTTTGGCGATCGACATCGAGGCCACACGAAGTGGAGAGGTGGCGATGTCGAACACAAAGAACACATCAAACTCTCATGATTCACAGAATTCACCCGAAGAGGACGAAGAAGGTACGGAAGACACCGTGACGGATGACCGGCCCAGCCCCATGGAGGTGCTGCGCGGCGCTCGCTCGCAGCTCGCGGAGCTGACAGGCATGGAACCCGAGAGCGTCTCGTCGTTCGAGCAGACCGCGGACGGCTGGTCGATCGACGTGGAGGTTCTGGAGCTCTCCCGCGTGCCCGACACGATGAGCCTGATGGCGAGCTACCAGGTGGATCTCGACCGGGACGGTCAGCTCACCGGTTACCGCCGTGTCCGCCGCTATGAGCGCGGCCGGTCCGACGCACGCAGGTCCGGCGGCCGCTAGGCCCCGGATCGCGTGCACACCCACACACCCCGAGCCAGAGAGAAGGAGGCACGGTCGGCATGACCGTAGTTCCGGCACAGCAGGGCGGCGGCGGAGGCGGCAGCAGCGGCCTCTACGACGTACTCGAGCTCATTCTCGACAGGGGCCTGGTGATCGACGCGTTCGTGCGGGTCTCCCTGGTCGGCATCGAGATTCTGAAGATCGACGTGCGGGTCGTGGTGGCCAGCGTCGACACCTATCTGCGCTTCGCCGAGGCGTGCAACCGACTCGACCTGGAGTCCGGGCCGCACAAGAGCCCCGGCCTGCCCGACCTGGTCGGTGAGATGACCGAGTCCGGTGCGCGCGGCAAGTCCAAGGGGGCGCTGTCCGGCGCCGCCGAGACCATCTCGGGCGCCTTCAAGGAGGCGCGTGAGGAGAGGCCCGAGCCCCGACCGCGGGCTCGCAAGTCCACGGCCTCCCGCAGCAGGAAGGAGGAGGAGTGAGCACCTACGTCTACGGCATCACGGCCGCCTCGCACCCCGCGCTGCCCGACGGCATGGACGGCGTCGGTGACCCGGCGCGTCCCGTGCGCATCCTCAAGGAAGGTGAGCTGGCGGCCGTCGTGAGCGACGCGCCGGAGGGGCTGCGCCCCAAGCGCAAGGACCTTCTCGCGCACCAGAACGTGCTGAGCGAAGCGGGCGCCGACGCATGTGTGCTGCCCATGCGGTTCGGCAGTGTCGCCCCCGACGACGCCTCGGTCACCCAGGTGCTCGCCGAGCGTGCCGACCACTACAAGGAGCGCCTGGCGACGCTGGACGGCAAAATCGAGTACAACGTCAAGGCCGTGCACGACGAGGAGGCCGTGCTGCACCGCGTGATGTCCGAGAACTCGGAGATCCGCGCGATGACGGAGGCCAACCGGCAGTCCGGCGGCGGCTCCTACGAGCAGAAGCTGCAGCTCGGCGAGATGGTCGTGGCCGCGGTCCAGGCCCGCGAGGCCGAGGACGCGGCCGAGGTGCGCGGCGCCCTGGAGTCGGTGTCCGCCGCGGTGAGCGCGGGCCCCGAGTCCTCGGGGTGGCTGGCGAACGTCTCGTTCCTCGTCGACCGCGGCGAGGCCGAGCAGTTCCTCGCCGCCGTGGAGCAGGTCCGCGTCGCCCACCCGCACGTCGACCTGCGGATCAACGGTCCGCTGCCGCCCTACAGCTTCGTCGAGCCCGGCCCGGCCGAGCCCGCGGGCACCACGATCGGGGCGGACACCGGCAAGGAGTGATCCCGTGGGACTGATCTCGGAAGTGCTGTTGCTGCCGTTCGCTCCGGTGCGCGGCAGCGGATGGGTGATCAAGCAGGTACTGAGTGAGGCGGAGCGCCTCTACTACGACCCGGCCACGGTCAGGGCCGAACTCGGCCAGCTGGAAGAGCAGTTGGAAGCCGGCGAGATCGACGAGGAGACGTTCGACCGACAGGAGGACGAACTCCTGGACCGGCTGGAGATCGGACTGCGCGGTGGCGCGGGGACAGGCGACGGGACGACACGATGAACCGAGTGGGAATGGGCCTCGCCGTAGGGGCCGGATATCTTCTGGGGCGCACGAAGAAACTCAAACTGGCCTTCGCCATCGGCTCGGTGATCGCAGGCAAGCGCCTGAACCTCACCCCGAAGGGGATAGCGGATCTCGCCTCCCAGCAACTGCTGAAGAACCCGCAGTTCAAGGAGATCGGCGACCAGTTGCGCCAGGACCTGCGCGGGGTCGGCAAGGCCGCCTCGGGCGCGATGGTCGAGCGGCAGGTCGAGGCGCTCGCCGACCGGCTGCACGGCCGTACCGCCGACGTACGCGACCAGCTCGCGGGCGTGGTGCCGGACACCGGCCGCGGTTCGCGTGACGAGGACGAAGACGAGCGCGACGAGCGCGACGAGGACCAGGAGCCGGAGGAGGAGTACGACGAGGAGCCCGAGGACTCCGAGGAGGACGAGGCCACCGACGAGGACGAGTCCGACGCGGAGGACTCCGAGGACGCGGACTCCGAGGAGGCCGAGGACTCCGAGGATGCGGACGACGAGGAGCCCGAGCCGCGCCGCAGGCCGGCGAAGAAGGCCCCGGCGAAGCAGTCGCAGGCCCGCAAGGCGCCCGCGAAGAAGACCGCGGCCCGGAAGGCTCCGGCCAAGAAGGTGGCCGCGAAGAAGACCGCGGCCAAGAAGACGGCCGGCAAGAAGACCGCGTCGTCGGGCGGCGCCGCCCGTGATGGCGGACGCCGGACGTCGAAGGGAGGCGGTGAGCGATGAGTGACACGCTCGGATCGGCCGGCAAGGCCACCGACAAGGCCAAGAGCAACCCGCTCACCGACATCGCCAAGAGCGAGGCGGTGGACCGGCTCAAGGGCGAGGCGCAGGACTACCTCGCCGCCCAGGCACAGCGCCTTCTGGTCGGGGTGGGACACAAACTCGGTGAGACCACGGGCAAGCTGAACGACATCGCCGAAGGCAACAGCCCCGGCTTCGCGAAACTCGCGCTCGACGGCGGACGCAAGCTCGCCGAGGGCAAGGGGCCAATGCGCAGCGCCCTGGAGGTGGGGGCGAGCCACGCAAAGGACAAAGTGATGGGCGCTCTCAAGAATCTCGGCGGCGGCAAGGGCAAGAACAAGAGCAGCTCGGGCAACAAGCCCACCGTCATCATCGAGCACATCGACGTGGGCGTGCCGCTGCGCACGGCCTACGACCAGTGGACCCAGTACCAGGACTTCAGCACCTTCGCGAAGGGTGTCAAGAGCGCCAACCGCGCCGACGACGTCACCTCCGACTGGCAGATGAAGATCTTCTGGTCCACCCGCAGCTGGAAGGCGCACACCACCGAGCAGGTGCCGGACCAGCGGATCTGCTGGACGTCGGAGGGCGCCAAGGGCACCACGAAGGGCGTCGTCACCTTCCACCGGCTCGACGACAACCTCACCCGCGTGCTGCTGGTGATCGAGTACTACCCCAAGGGCCTGTTCGAGAAGACCGGCAACATCTGGCGCGCCCAGGGCCGCCGGGCCCGGCTCGACCTCAAGAACTACGCCCGCTTCATCTCGTTCAAGAACGAGGCGGAGGACGGCTGGCGAGGCGAGATCGAGGACGGCGAGGTCACCCGCAGCCACGAGGACGCGGTCGCGGAGGAAGAGGAGGAGCAGCAGCAGGAGGGGCAGGAGGACGAGGAGCAGGACGAGGAGCAGGACGAGGCCACCGCGGAGGACGGCGAGGAGGAGGCCGCCGACGAGGAGGAGCCCTACGACGAGGACGAGGAAGAGGAGTACGACGAGGACGCCGAGGAGGCTCCGGCCGCCGAGGACGAGAGCGGCGAGGACGAGGAGGAGCCGGAGGAGGAAGAGGAGCAGGAGTACGAGTACGCCGACGGTGGTAGCCGGCGATGAGCATGGCAGGGCGCATGCCCGAGCCCTACGGGCAGGGGGGCGGCGCCAACCTCGCCGACATCCTGGAGAGGGTGCTCGACAAGGGGATCGTCATCGCGGGCGACATCCGTATCAACCTGCTCGACATCGAACTCCTCACGATCAAGCTGCGGCTCATCGTCGCCTCCGTCGACAAGGCGAAGGAGATGGGCATCGACTGGTGGGAGGACGACCCGGCGTTGTCCACCCGGGCCCGCCGCGACGAACTCTCCCGCGAGAACGCCGAGTTGCGTGAGCGGCTGGCCCGGCTGGAGCCGGACCGGGCGAAGCTGGAGTCGCATCGCGAGACGAAGGAGAAGGAGCAGGAGGAGCCCGGATGACCGGTCTGCGGTACGTGTACGCCGTCTGCCACCCGCTCGGCGCGCCCCTCCAGGCGCAGCTGACCGGCGTGGCGGGCGCCCCGCCCAGGCTGCTGACCCACCACGGTCTGGTCGCCGTCGTCAGTCATGTGCCGGAGGGCGACTTCGCCGAGGAGGCGCTGCACGCCCACCTGGAGGACCTCGACTGGCTGACCGACACCGCGAGGGCGCACCAGGGCGTGATCGACGCCCTCACCGTCGTCACCACCCCGCTGCCGCTGCGGCTCGGCACCGTCTTCCGGGACGACAGCGGCGTACGCGTGATGATGGAGGAGCGGGAGGCCGACTTCCGGGACACCCTCGACCGCCTGGCGGGGCGGGTGGAGTGGGGCGTCAAGGTGTACGCGGAGACGGAGCCCGAGAGGGCCGCCCGGCCGGCCGCGAAGCCGGCGTCGGGCCGGGACTACCTCATGCAGCGGCGTCAGCACGCCCGGGCCAGCGACGACCGGTGGCAGAAGGCCGAGGAGTTCGCGAGCCGGCTGCACGCCGAGCTCTCCTCCTTCGCGGAGGACGCCCGGCTGCACGCGCCGCAGAACCCCGCGCTGTCCGGCGCGTCGGGCCGCAACGTGCTCAACGCCGCCTATCTCGTGCCGCGCGAGGCGTCCGAGGAGTTCGTGGAACTCGTCGACCGGACGAAGGACGACGTCCCGGGGTTGCGGGTGGAGCTCACCGGGCCCTGGGCGGCCTACTCCTTCGCGGGGGACTCGGGGGCCGGGGCATGACCGTCGTGGAACGCCGGGAGATCGCCCTCGTCGACCTGCTCGACCGGCTGCTCGCCGGCGGGGTGGTCATCAAGGGGGACATCACCCTGCGCATCGCGGACGTCGACCTCGTCCGCATCGACCTCAACGCGCTGATCAGCTCGGTGAACGAGCAGGTGCCGTCACCCTGGGGGAACTGACGTGACAGACCGCAGCAACCGCATGGACCTCGAACCGGACACCGTCGAGCGCGACCTGGTCAAGCTCGTCCTGACCGTGGTGGAGCTGCTGCGCCAGCTCATGGAGCGGCAGGCGGTGCGCCGGTTCGACACGGGCGACCTCAGCGAGGAGCAGGAGGAGCGCATCGGGCTCACCCTCATGCTGCTGGACGACCGGATGACGGAGCTGCGGGAGCGCTACGGCCTGCGGCCCGAGGACCTCAATCTGGACCTCGGGCCGCTGGGGCCGCTGCTTCCCCGGGAGTGAGTAGTCCCGCGCCTCATCACCACCTGTACCAGCGGCCCCTGCCTCCGGATCCGCTCGTGCCGCGGACCAGGAATCCCAGCAACCACACGACGAGGACCGCCAGGGCGATCCACCAGAGCAGCTTCACCGCGAACCCGGCGCCGAAGAGGATCAGCACCAGCAGCAGTACGAGCAGAAGTGGAATCATGATCTGAACCTCCTGCTCTCCGGGTTTCCCGAACACAGCCGTTCAGGCGTCCTTGCGGCAGAGAATCTCCCCGTGCAGGACGCTGAACCAGCCGTCCTCGCGCGCCCCCCACTCGCGCCACGCCTCCGCAGCCGCCCGCAGGCCGGCCGCGGTCGCGTGGCCGCCCGAGGTGGCCCGTCCGGCGTACGCCGACGCCACCGTGCGGTCCGCCCACAGGCCGCTCCACCAGGCCCGCTCCTCGGCGGTGGCGAAGGTCCAGGTGGTGGAGGTGGCCGTGATGTCCGTGAACCCCGCGCGCATCGCCCAGGACTTCAGCCGGCGTCCGGCGTCCGGCTCGCCGCCGTTGGCGCGGGCCACCCGCTGGTAGAGGTCCAGCCAGTCGTCCATCCCCGGTGAGCGGGGATACCAGGTCATCGCCGCGTAGTCCGCGTCCCGCACCGCGACGAACCCGCCCGGCTTCGTGACCCGGTGCATCTCGCGCAGCGCCCGCACCGGATCGCCGACGTGCTGGAGCACCTGGTGGGCGTGCACCACGCAGAAGGTGTCGTCGGGATGTTCGAGCGCGTGCACGTCGGCGACCGCGAAGTCGGTGTTCGTCAGTCCGCGGCCGGCGGCCTCGGCGCGGGCCCGCTCCAGGACGTCGGGCGCGTGGTCGACGCCGGTGACGTGCCCGTCCGGGACCAGCTCCGCCAGGTCGGCCGTGATCGTCCCCGGGCCGCAGCCGATGTCCAGGACGCGCATGTGCGGTTTGAGCGAACCGAGCAGGTAGGCCGCGGAGTTGGCGGCGGTGCGCCAGGTGTGGGAGCGCAGCACGGACTCGTGGTGCCCGTGCGTGTAGACGGCCGTCTCCCGCGGTGTCGGCGACGGCGTCCCCTGCGAATGCGGCATGACCGGTTCCCCTCTCGACGTACCGGCTCGCGGGACCTCGCGGTCCCTCCGGCGATACGGATCACGCTACGCCCGCATGTCGCATAATGAGATACGTATATTGCATAGTGGACTGACGGAACGTCAGATGTGGCGGGTCCGACGTGGCGGGCACCGAAAAGTGCTTGTCGGCCGGGGCCGCCGACCGCAGACTGACTCCTTATGGGACATCTGGAAGCCGCGCACCTCGAGTACCACCTTCCCGACGGGAGGGCGCTGCTCGGCGATGTGTCGTTCCGGGTGGGCGAAGGGGCCGTGGTGGCCCTCGTCGGTCCCAACGGCGCCGGCAAGACGACCCTGCTCCGGCTGATCTCCGGCGAGCTGAAACCGCACGGCGGCACCGTCACCGTCAGCGGCGGCCTGGGCGTGATGCGCCAGTTCGTGGGGTCCGTCCGGGACGAGACCACCGTCCGCGACCTGCTGGTGTCGGTCGCTCCGCCCCGCATCCGCGAGGCCGCGCGGGCCGTGGACAAGGCCGAGCACGCCATGATGACCGTCGACGACGAAGCGGCCCAGCTGACGTACGCACAGGCGCTCTCCGACTGGGCCGAGGCCCGCGGCTACGAGGCCGAGACGCTGTGGGACATGTGCACCACCGCCGCGCTCGGCGTCCCCTACGACAAGGCGCAGTGGCGCCAGGTACGCACCCTGTCCGGCGGCGAGCAGAAACGGCTGGTCCTGGAGGCCCTGCTGCGCGGCACGGACGAGGTGCTGCTGCTCGACGAGCCGGACAACTACCTCGACGTCCCCGGCAAGCGCTGGCTGGAGGAGCGGCTGAAGGAGACCCGCAAGACGGTCCTGTTCGTCTCCCACGACCGCGAACTCCTCGCCCGCGCCGCCCAGAAGATCGTCTCCGTCGAGCCCTCGCCCGCGGGCGCCGACGCCTGGGTGCACGGCGGCGGCTTCGACACCTACCACGACGCCCGGCGGGAACGCTTCGCCCGCTTCGAGGAACTGCGCAGGCGCTGGGACGAGAAGCACGCCCAGCTGAAGAAGCTGGTCCTCAGCCTCCGGCAGGCCGCCTCCATCAGCCACGAGCTGGCCTCCCGCTACCAGGCCGCCCAGACCCGGCTGCGCAAGTTCGAGGAGGCCGGACCGCCGCCGGAACCGCCGCGCGAGCAGGACATCAGGATGCGCCTGAAGGGCGGCCGCACCGGAGTGCGGGCCGTCACCTGCGAGCAGCTCGAACTCACCGGCCTGATGAAACCGTTCGACCTGGAGGTCTTCTACGGCGAGCGGGTCGCCGTCCTCGGCTCCAACGGCTCCGGCAAGTCGCACTTCCTGCGGCTGCTCGCCGGCGACGAGGTCGCGCACACCGGCGAGTGGAAGCTCGGCGCGCGCGTGGTGCCCGGACACTTCGCCCAGACGCACGCCCACCCCGAGCTGACCGGCCGCGCCCTCCTGGACATCCTGTGGCAGGAGCACTCCCAGGACCGGGGCGCCGCCATGTCCCGGCTGCGCCGCTACGAGCTCACCCAGCAGGCCGAGCAGAGCTTCGAGCGGCTCTCCGGCGGCCAGCAGGCCCGCTTCCAGATCCTGCTCCTCGAGCTGGAGGGTGTCACGGCCCTGCTGCTCGACGAGCCGACCGACAACCTCGACCTGGAGTCCGCCGAGGCACTCCAGGAGGGCCTGGAGGCGTTCGACGGCACGGTCCTCGCGGTGACCCACGACCGCTGGTTCGCGCGCTCCTTCGACCGCTACCTGGTCTTCGGCAGCGACGGCCGGCTCAGGGAGACACCCGAGCCGGTCTGGGACGAACGCCGGGTCGAGCGCGCCCGCTGACCGGCCCCGGGCCGCTTCCCGTCGCGCGCGGCCGGGATGTTCGTAGAGTGGATGCGGAAGGCGGAACGCAGCCGGCCCTCCCGGAAGCCGTCCGGGGAGGCCGCCGACGGCTGGGTACCCGCACCGCATGAACGCACATGACGAGCGGGACACCACCATGACCGGAGTCGACGCCAGCCGGCTGGACGACCAGCAGCTCATCAAGGAACTGGAGACCATCCACCGCACCCGCCACGACACGCTGCTGCACGGGTCGAGCGGCGCGCTGCGCGCCCACAACGACCGCATGGCGCAGCTGGAGGGCGAGTACCTGCGACGCAACCCGGAGCGCCCGGTCGCCGCCGGCCGTACCCGCGAGGGCGCCCGGGAACGCGGAAGCGGGGAGTCGGCGACTCCCCGCTCCTGAACCGCGCCGGCACCGGCGGCCGGCCCGCCGCCGGTCAGCGGGCGCCGGCCTCCTGGGCGAACACGTCGAGGAACGCCTCGCCGAACGCCTTCAGATCGTCCGGCTTGCGGCTGGTGACCAGCTTGTTCGGACCGTGGTCGCAGATCTTGACCTGCTCGTCGACCCAGGTCCCGCCGGCGTTGCGGATGTCGGTCCGCAGACTGGGCCACGAGGTCAGCACCCGGCCGCGTACGACGTCCGCCTCGACCAGCGTCCACGGGGCGTGGCAGATCGCGGCGACGGGCCGGCCCTGACCGAAGAAGTCCGCCACGAACGCCACGGCCTTCTCGTCCGAGCGCAGGAAGTCCGGATTGGCGACTCCGCCCGGCAGGACCAGCCCGTCGAAGGAGTCGGCGGAGGTCTCACCCACCACCTCGTCCACGCGGAACGTGTCCGCCTTGTCGAGATGGTTGAACGCCTGGATCTCACCGGGCTCCGTCGACACCAGCACGGGCTCGTGACCGGCGTCCTTCACCGCCTGCCACGGCTCGGTCAGTTCGACCTGCTCGACACCCTCGGGTGCGGTCAGAAAAGCGATACGCATGGTGTGAACGTCCTTTCTCGTACAGCGTGTTCACGACGCTCGTGGTCACGGGTCGGGAGCTGCCGCGCGGTCCCGCGGCCGACGGCCACCGCGCGGGTGCGGGTACCGGTGGTCGCGGTCGGCCGGTCCCGGCTCACAGGCCGCTCCTGAGATCCGGCGCCGGCAGGTCGTCCGCCGCGGCGCCGCTGTCCGGATCGGCACGGCTGATCTCCGCGAGCACCGAACCCGGGTCACCGGCCTCGGCCAGATCGCCGAGGCTCACCATCCCGACCGGCAGGCCGTCCTCGACCACCGGCAGCCGGCGCACCGCGTGGGCGCGCATCAGGGCCACCGCGGCCGACAGGGGATCGTCGGGAGCGACCACCACGGGATCGGGCGTGCACATGGAGCGAACGCTCACGGTCTGCGGGTCGATGCCCTCGGCGACCGCCCGCACCGTGATGTCCCGGTCGGTGAGCACACCGACGACGCGCTGCCCGTCGGCGACCACGACGTCGCCGATGTCCTGCGTGCGCATCAGCTGCGCCGCCTCCACCAGGGAGGCGTCCGGGCGTACGGCGACCACGCCCGCGGTCATCACGTCCTTCACGAACTCGGCGGTCATCGCGGGGCCTCCATGTCGTCGGACGTGTGCCTCGTCTTCTCGGGCCGGACGCCGTCGCGCCGGGCACCGGGCCGGTCACTGCCTGGCCGCATGACACCCTCCAGTTCCTCGGTGGCCACCGCGTACCCGAGGAGGCGACGCCGACACGGGGTCCGTCCGCCGTCCGGCGGAACCGGCCGACACCGGCGGCACGGGGCTGTTTGTCCCGGAGGGCCCGGGGAAGGCGCACGTGAGGTGCTTCGGACCGGAGGCACGCCAGAAGGAGTCATCCGCCCGCCGCACGGCCAGGTCCGTCCGGCAGGGCACCGGCGCACGACGCGCCCCGCGGTGACCGCCCCACCCACAGCACTCCCAGGGAGTTGCGACGCCCCATGGCGACCCGAGCCGGCGCACAGCGCCACCCGCACGACGACGCCCCCGACACCGCGCAGGACTTCCGCACCCTGGCCGCCCTCCCCGCGGGACCACAGCGCGACACCCTGCGCGCCCGCATCATCGAGGCATGGCTGCCCATGGCCGACCGGCTCGCGGGCCGGTTCCGCAACCGCGGCGAGAGCGGCGACGACCTGCGGCAGGTCGCGGCCCTCGGGCTGGTCAAGGCCGTCGACCGGTACGACCCCGAGCTGGGCAACGCGTTCGAGAGCTACGCCGTCCCCACCATCACCGGGGAGATCAAGCGGCACTTCCGCGACCACATGTGGACCCTGCACGTACCGCGCCGGGTCCAGGACCTGCGCAACCGCGTACGGCGCGCCCGCCAGGAACTCTCCCAGACCATTCAGGGACGCGAGCCGACCGTCGCCGAGATCGCCGGGCACGCCCGGATGAGCGAGGACGACGTCCGCGCCGGCCTTGAGGCACTGGAGAGCTTCAGCGCGCTGTCGCTGGACGCGGAACTGCCCGGCGCCGAGGACGGCTACTCGCTGAGCGACGCGCTCGGGGCGGCCGACCCCGAGCTGGACACGGTGGTGGACCGCGCGGCGGTCGCACCGCGCCTGGCGGCCCTGCCCGAGCGGGAACGGGCCATCCTGTACATGCGGTTCTTCGCGGACATGACGCAGAGCCGGATCGCCGAGGAACTCGGTATCTCGCAGATGCACGTCTCCCGGCTGATCAGCCGCTGCTGCGGCCGGGTCCGGGAACAGGTCATGCGAGACACGGGCACGCGGCCCTGAGCGAGCGGCGGGCGGCGAGACCGGCCCGCGGGGCGGTGGGCCGGGTGCCGCGACTGCGGGGCAACAGGGCTGGTGACGGGGGTCGTTGAGGCGACGGGCCGCGGGCACTGGGCCCGGGCCGCGGAGCGGTGGCGGCCGCCGTGGGGGCGCCAGGCCGCGGGGCGGTGCTCCTACGACGGCATGGCCGCGTGGGCCGTGGAGATGTGCGGAGTGTCCGCGGGCCGGGGCGCCGGATCGCGGGGTCACCAGGGCACGCGGGGTCCGGCAGGGCGCGCGGGCGCCGGGGTTCGGCCGGGCGCCCCGGATGCCTGACGAGGTGCGAGGTGCGAGGTGCGGAGTGCGTGAGGCCGCGGGGCCGGTGAGGCTCCGTAGGGTCACCCACTCGGCCGGTCGCTTCCCGCGAATGGGGTCCGGCCGCGCGCGACCCGGCGCCGGGCGGGCTGTGATGGCCGCAGGGGCACGAACGCCGTGTCCCGCAGCCGTCGGCCGAAGGAGCCCACCCCATGCGCCGCACCGTCCGTGCCCTGTCCGTCGCAGCCCTGGCCAGTGTCGTCCTGGGCTTCGCCGCCTCGGCCGCCCTCGCGGACCCGGCCGCGGAGGTCGGTCCGAGCAGCGTCTCACCCGGCGGCAGCGTCACCGTCTCGGTCTCCTGCGACGCCACGGCCTCCGGCGCGCCCGCCGCCATCGACGCCACCTCGCAGGCCTTCGAGCACGGCACCGTCCAGCTCCAGCAGGTTCCCGGCGGCGACAGCCAGGCGTCCGCGCTCGCCTACAGCGGCACCGCCCGCATCTCGCCCACCATGAGCCGCGACGGCGACGCCGACGCGGTCGGCCGGGACGCGCCGTGGACCGTCGACGGCACCTGCCCGGCCGCCACCGGCGGCAAGGGCAAGCAGTGGAGCGCCGGTTTCGACGTGCCCCGCGACGGGGCCGACCAGTGCGCGGAGACGGCACCCGGCCCCTGTGACACGGGGAAACCCTGCACCGGCGCGACCGCCCACTCCTGCGACCCCGGCACCGATGAGCGGTGCGCCGAGAAGTCCGGCGAGGACTGCGAGGCCGCGGTGGTCCAGCGCGGGGTGCGGGCCGGCGAGGGCGGGTCCCTCACCGGCTCCGTCCCCGCCCTCGTCGCCGGTGGCCTGCTGATCGCGGGCGGACTCGGCGCCGCCGCCCACCGCCTCCGCCGCCGCGACTCCGGACCGGTCCGCTGAACCCGGCCGCCGGCCCGGCCGACCACGACGCCGGCCCCGTGCGGACCGGCCCGTTGCGGACTGGCCCAGCCCGGTCAGGTCCGGCCCGGTTGGCCGAGCCCGTCCCCGGCACCGGCACCGGTGTGACCGGCACAACGCCGACCGGCGCCCATCGGGTCCCGTGCGGCTGGGTACTCGGTCCCCGAGGACCCGCCTGACCCGTACGAACCCACGCCACCGGCGGCCACGGCCACACGCACGGCTCGCGCGCGGGGGACGGACAACAGCACAGCCCGCACCGGTCTCATCCCCGAAGCCGCACCGGAGGTACGGATGCCGCGGACCGCCCCCCAGGGACACGGCCCCGTCCGCTACGGCCCGCCGCTCCCCGAGGACGGGCTGCCCGTACTCCCCGAACTGGCCGCCGTACTGGCCGAGTCCGCGTCCCGCCCGCAGAGCGAACCCGTCGGCGGGGGCGCCGCCCTGCTGGCCGCCGCGTGCGGCTACTGGGACCGGCGCGGTCTGCCCACCGGACCCGACCGCGTGGTGGCCGCCCCGGGCGCCCACTCCCTGCTGCTCGCGCTGACCGCCGCGCTCGGCGGCGACGTGCTGGTGCCCCGGCCCTGCGCGGCCTGGTGGGCGCCGTACGCCCGCCTGTTGGGGCGGCCGGTCTTCCACGTGGCGACGCCCCCCGAGTCCGGTGGGGTGCCGGACGCGTACGCCCTGCTGGAGACCGTCCGGCGCATCAGGACCGAGGGCGGCGACCCGCGGCTGCTCGTGCTGTCCCTCGGTGACGATCCGACCGCCACCGTGGCGCCGCCCGAGGCGCTGCACGCCGCCGTCGAGGCCGCGGCCGCCGAGGGGCTGTACCTGGTCAGCGACGAGACCTGGCGCGACACCCTGCACACCCCGCACGACACCGTGCTGCTGGGCCCCGCCGAGATGCTTCCCGACCGCGTCACCGTCGTCACCGACCTGGCCGGTGCGCTGCTGCCGCCGGGCTGGCCGGCCGCCGCCGCCCGTTTCCCCCCGGACGCGGGCGGGGCCGCCCTGCGCGCCCAGGTCCTCGACGTGCTCACCGCGCTCGGTGCGCGGGTCGCCGCCCCGGTCGCCGCGGCGGCGGCGTACGCCCTGGCGGAGCCCAAGCCGGTCACCGCACGCGTGGCCGCCACGGTCCGCCTGCACGCGCCGCTGGCGGCCGCCGTGCACCGGGTGGTCGTCACCGCGGGCGCGGTGGCCCGGCCGCCCCGGGCCGGCCGCCACCTCTACGCCGACCTCGGCCCGCTGCGGGGCGCCCTCGCCGCACACGGCGTCGGTGACGCGCAGGAGTTGGAGGACTTCCTCACCGCCCGGCTCGGCATGCCCGCGCCCGGCGGACACCGCTTCGGCGACGAACTCGGCGCCCTGCGTGTGCGGCTGTCCACCGGGCCCCTGCTCGGCGGCACGGACGAGGAACGAGCGGAATGCCTCAGGGCCCCCGCGCCGTTGGAACTGCCACACGTGCAACGCGCGTTGATCCGACTGGAATCGGTCTTCGACGATCTCCGCGACGACGCCCAGCGATGGGAGCCTCCTCGATGACGCAGCAGTCCGAGTCGACCACCACGAGCGCGACGAGTTCAGCCGCGGACACCACCACCACCGCCGGCACCGCGACGACGGCCGACACGGCCGCCGAGACCGCCGTCTCCAGGACGACTACGGCCGGTTCGCCCACCATCGGCATCCCCACCACCAAAACGCCGTCCACCGGCACCGCCGCCACCAGTACGCCGTCGACCAGAACGCCGGCCACCGCCCCGGTCCCGCACGGCGCGGGCCGTCTGCGGCAGGTTCCGCCCGCCGTGCCGCCGCTCGCCGAGCCCCGGCCGCTGGGGGAGCGGCGCGTGTGGCCGCGTACCTTCCACGACCGCCTCACCGCCCCGCTGCCCGGCCTCAAGGCCATGGCCCGCTTCGCCCGCGAGGGCGCCGTCCGCCCGGGACGGGAGGGCCTCGCCGACATCCCCCGGCTGCCCTTCGCGCCGAGCCCGCTGCCCCGGGTCGACGCCGACACGGTCGCCGTCTCCTGGGCGGGACACGCCAGTTGGGTGATACGGATCGGCGGGCTGACGGTCCTGACCGACCCGGTGTGGTCCCGTCGCATCCTCGGCACCCCGGCCCGTATCACCCCCGTCGGTATCCCCTGGAGCGCCTTGCCGCCCGTCGACGCGGTCGTCATCAGCCACAACCACTACGACCACCTGGACGCCCCCACCCTGCGCCGACTCCCGCGCGACACACCGGTGTTCGTGCCGGCCGGGCTCGCCCGCTGGTTCCGCCGCCGCCAGTTCACCGCCGTCACCGAACTCGACTGGTGGGAGGGCGCCGAACTGGGCGGTGTCCGCTTCGACTTCGTGCCCGCCCACCACTGGTCCAAGCGCAGCCTCACCGACACCTGCCGCACCCTGTGGGGCGGCTGGGTCCTCACCGCGCCCGACGGGCAGCGCGTCCACTTCGCCGGCGACACCGGGTACGGCCACTGGTTCGCCCAGATCGGGCAGCGCTACCCGGGCATCGACCTCGCGCTGCTGCCCATCGGGGCGTACGACCCGCGCTGGTGGCTCAGCGACGTCCACTGCGACCCGGAGGAGGCCGTGCGGGCCGCCCAGGATCTCGGCGCCCGCCGGATGGCCCCCATGCACTGGGCCACGTTCGTGCTGTCCGCCGAGCCCGTCCTCGAACCGCTCACCCGGGTGCGGGCGGCCTGGGAGAAGGCGGGCCTCGCCTCCGAGGACCTGTGGGACCTCCCGGTGGGCGGCTCACGGATCCTGCCCAGCGACGCGTCGTAGACCGGCCGTCCCCGTCCGCTCCCGCGGTCCGTCCGCTCCCGCGGTCCGTCCGGGCGCCGCGGTGGGGCTACGCCCTGCCCCAGGTCGCGGCGGTCCGGCGGAGGCGCCGCCACAGGCTCGGCGCCGCGCTCACCGCCACCGTCAGCAGGATCGCCGCGAGCACGCCCTCCCAGGGCTCGTCGAACAGGGAGCCGCCCAGGATCCCGATCAGCTGGTACGTCACCGCCCAGGCCAGACAGGCCGGCAGATTCCCGCGGGCGAAACGGCGCAGCGGCCACTTAGCCATCAGACAGGCCAGCATCACCGGGATGCGACCCGCCGGCACCAGCCGCGACAGCACGAGGACCGCCACCCCATGGTCGGCGAGCTTCTCCTGGGCCTGGGCGAGGCGGTCCTCCGGGGCGCGCCGGCGTATCGCCTCCAGCCAGCGCGACCCGTTCTTCGACCGCATCCCGCGCCGCCCCAGCCAGTACAGCGTGCCGTCGCCGAGGAACGCGGCCAGCGAGGCCGTCACGAAGATGAGGCCGAGGTCCACGGGCGACGTCCGGTGGAAGGCCACCACGGACGCCGTGCTCACGAGCGCTCCCGTCGGTACCACCGGCACCAGGGCCCCGATCAGCACCAGCAGGAACAGTGAGGGATAGCCGAGCGCCTGCTGCGTGTACTCGGGAGTGACCGACGCCGGCGCGGAGGCGAACCAGTTCACCGCGCGACCGCCGGGCGTACGCTCTCGCCGTGCCCGAGCCGGTGCACGTCCACCCCGGGCGCGCGCTCCGCCGCGAGCCGCACGAACTCCTCGCCCGGCGCGTGGAACTCGTGCGGGCGCACGGCGTCCATCCCGATCGGCCAGTACGTGCCGTAGTGCACCGGCACCGCGCTGCGCGGCGCCAGCCGGGCCAGCGCCTGCGCCGCGCGCCCCGCGTCCAGGTGCTCCTCGCCGAGATGCGGACCCCACCCGCCGACCGGCAGCAGCGCCACGTCGACCGGGCCGACCTCCGCCGCCATCGAGTCGAACAGACCGGTGTCCCCGGCGAAGTAGGTGCTGGCCTCGCCCTCCACGACGTAGCCGAGGGCGGGGGAGCGGTGGGGGCCGAGCGGCAGCCGCCGCCCGTCGTGCCGGGCGGACACCGCCCGGACGGTCAGCGGTCCGACGGTGGTCTCCTCGCCCGGAGCCAGCTCGCCGATCCGCAGATGCGTGAGCCGGCGCAGCCCCGGCACGGCCCTGGGCGCGCCCCGGGGCACGAGCACCCGGGTGCCCGGCGCGAGCCCCGCCAGCGAGGGAACGTGCAGGTGGTCGGCGTGCAGATGGGACACGAGCACCACGTCCGCCCGGCGCGCGCCGGGCGGCGGCAGCGCTCCGCGCCGTCGCCGCAGATGGGCGAGACGGCGGGCGAACAGGGGGTCGGTGAGCACACGGACGCCCGAGTCCTCGACCGTGCAGGTGGCGTGCCCCCACCAGGTGATCTCCACCGGCACCTCTTTGCCTCCTTCGCGCGACTCCCCGAAGCCTACGGGCAGGAGTATGGTCGGCGGCGAAACCCGGAGGTGAGGGGGACGCCATGGGACCGGTTCGCGTCACGGCGATCGCGAGTCTGACGCCGCTGGAGGAACTGGACGCCGATCCCTTCCTGGTGGACTCCCGCAGCCAGCACGCCATGTGCGCCCGCTGGGCGGCCGAGCGCGGCTACGTCGTCGGCCGGGAACTGCTGGTGCGGGGGCTGCGCCCCGACCACTGCGTGCTCTGGGACGGCGTCCGGCCCGGCCTCGACCTCTTCGTGGCGCCCAGCCGCCGGGTGCTGGAGAGCGCGCTGTCCTCCGTGGAGGAGTTCACCGCGGAGTGCGCCCGCCGGGGCGTGGGCGTCGAGACGGTGGGTCACGCCGAACCGTCCTACGACGCCCAGATGAAGGCCCGGGTGCACCGCAGACTGTCGATGCCGACCGCGGGCTACGACGGACGGTAGGCCGCCCCCGGCCCCCTCCCGCCGGGGAACGCCTCTCGGGCCGCCCCGGGATCGCGCCGCGCGTTGTGACAGGGTGAGGGCAGGCGCGCCCGCCTCGACGACGGGCGGGGAGAGGTGGGCGGGGCGTGCGGGGCGTGCGGTGGCGGCGGATCGCCAGTCAGATCGGGCGGAGCGTCACGGTGTGGGCCGCGTCGACGGTCACCATGCTCCTGCTCGCCGGGATCCTGCCGGACTTCCGCATCCAGTCGCCGGACGGCGACAGCGCCACCCGGATCGCGGTCACCGCGGCGTTCGGCGCCGGCGCCTTCGGTCTGCTGTCGGCGCTGGTCTGGCCGCTGCTCGTCCGGCTCCTGCTGCTGGTGCCCGCCCTCGTGCTCGGGCTCCTGGTGTTCGTGCTCAACGGCTCGCTGCTGCTGATCGCCCTGCGCATCAACCCCTCGGGACGCGGCGAGGTGGCCCCGGAGACCGCCGTCGTCGTCGCCGCCGTGATGTCGGCCGTCGCCTCCGCCACGGGTGCCGCCCTCGCCGTGCGCGACGACGACGCGTACCGCCGCAGGCTCTACCGCCTCGCCGACCGGCGCCGCGGCGCCGGCCCGGCCCGTCCCACCACCTACGGCACGGTCTTCCTCCAGCTCGACGGCGTCGGCCACGACATCCTGCTCGCGGCGGCCGCCAAGGGCCTGATGCCGACCGTGGCCGGCTGGCTCGGCGACCGGCCCACCCACCGGCTCACCCCCTGGCGCACCGACTGGTCCAGTCAGACCGGCGCCAGCCAGCTCGGCATCCTGCACGGCAGCAACCACGACGTCCCCGCCTTCCGCTGGTACGAGAAGGAGCGGGGCGAGATCATGGTCTGCAACCGCCCCACCAGCGCCGCCGAACTCCAGCACCGCGCCGTGCGGCGGACCGGCCAGGGCGGGCTGCTCGCCGTCGACGGAGCCAGCCGCGGCAACCTGTTCAGCGGCGGCGCCGAGGAGCAGGCCCTCGTGCTGTCGATCGCCACCCTGCGGCGCGGCCCCGAGAACCGCTCCCGGTCCGGCTACTTCGCCTACTTCTCCGACCCGGCCAACGCCGTACGCACCGTCATGTCCTTCGTCGCCGAGGTGGGCCGCGAGATGGGCCAGTCCACCCGCGGCCGCATCGAGCGGAACCGCCCGCGGGTGGCGCGCGCCGGCCTCTACCCCTTCGTCCGCGCCTTCGCGACGGTCGTCGAACGGGACGTCGTGGTCGCCGCCGTGATGGGCGACATGTTGGCCGGACGCACCGCCGTCTACGCCGACCTCGTGGCCTACGACGAGGTCGCCCACCACTCCGGACCGCGCAGCCGCGACGCCGAGAAGGTCCTCGCACGTCTGGACCGCTCACTCGCGCTGATAGCCAACGTCGCCGAGCACGCCCCCCGTCCGTACCGGATCGTCGTGCTCTCCGACCACGGCCAGAGCCCCGGCGAGACCTTCCGCGCCCGCTACGGACTCGGCCTCGGCGAGCTCGTCCGGGCCGGCTGCGGTCTTCCCGTGCCGCGCAAGGCGCGGCGCACGCACAGCGGGGCCGAGGCCCGTGCGGCCGTCCGTGCCGCGCTGCGCCGGCCCGTTGAGGAGGGCCGTGCGCACCACCGGCCCGCGCACCCCCACTCCGAACCGCTGGTGCTCGCCTCCGGCAACCTCGGCCTGATCTCCTTCCCGGACGTGCCGCACCGGATGAGCAGGGAGGAGATCGACGCCCGCCACCCGGCGCTGCTGACGACCCTCGCCAACCATCCCGGCGTCGGCTTCCTCCTCGTGCGCAGCGAGGAGCACGGCGGACTGGTGCTCGGCGCGCACGGCGTGGCCGTCCCGGTCGGCGAACTCGACGACGAACACCCCGGCCCGCTGGCCGACTTCGGCCCCGGCGCCGCCGACGCGGTCCGCCGCACCCACTCCTTCCCGCACACCGCGGACATCATGGTCAACTCCTGGTACGACCCGGCCGAGGGCGAGGTGCTCGCCTTCGAGGAGCAGATCGGCTCGCACGGCGGGCTCGGCGGCGCGCAGGCCAAACCGTTCCTGCTGTCGCCGCTCGACTGCTCGGCGCCCGTCGGGGAGACGGAGGAACTCATCGGCGCGGAACAGGTCCACCACGTGCTGCGCCGCTGGCTGGACGAGGCGAACGGGCCCCAGGTGCCGCTCCCCGCCGAGGAGGAACGCGCGGCCTGAGCGCGCCCGAGCGGCCATCGCACCGCCGCGGGACCGTCCCGGAGTTCGCGCCGACGTCCGGGCCGCCGTCCACCGCAGGGCGAGGGGTCTTCCGGGTGCGGTGCGCCGGAGTGTGATCGGATGGGGTGGGCAACCCGTCACCGGGACCACTCGTGAAAGGAATGACCGTGGCTACCACGCGTACCGCACACACCGTCTGGGAAGGCAACCTGCTCGAGGGCAACGGTGTCGTCACCTTCGACTCCTCCGGCATCGCTCAGCAGCCGGTCACGTGGGCCTCGCGCGCCCAGGACGCGAACGGCAGGACCAGCCCCGAGGAGCTGATCGCCGCCGCCCACTCCAGCTGCTTCTCCATGGCCCTCTCGCACGCCCTGGCCGGCGCCGGCACCCCGCCCACCCGGCTGGAGACCAACGCCGACGTCACCTTCCAGCCCGGCGAGGGCATCACCGGCATCCACCTCACCGTGCGCGGCGAGGTGCCCGGCCTGGACGCCGACGGCTTCGCCTCGGCCGCCGAGGACGCCAAGAAGAACTGCCCGGTCAGCCAGGCCCTCACCGGCACGACGATCACCCTGACCGCCGAACTCGCCTGACGTTCCGGTCCTCGCGCGGCCCGCCGGTCCGGGGCAGCCGCGCGAGGCCGGGGGCGCGACCTCCGTCCCCCGTAGGGGAGTCGAGCGGATCGCCGAACCGCCCGCCCGCTCAGGGCTTGCGGGCGACTCCCGCGTACACCGGCACGATGCCCTCCGCCTGGGCCGCGACGTCCTCGGGCCCCGGACGCCACCCGGACACCGGGATCACGCCCGGCCCCAGCAGCTCCAGACCGTCGAAGAAACGGGCGAACCCGGCCAGCGGACGCGGGTGGAACGGGGTCCCGCCGCGGCGGAAGTGCTCCGCGGCCCGCCCGACCGCCTCGGGACTGAGGTCCGGGGTGACCTGCGACAGGATCAGGTGACTGCCCGGGGCGAGCGCGGCGACGTACCGCTCCAGCAGGCCGTACACGTCGTCGCCGGCCGGCTCGTCGTCCAGGTAGTGGGTCAGCGCGACCAGCGACAGGGCGACGGGCCGGGTGAAGTCCAGGAACTCGCCGGCCCTGCCCAGGATGGTGCCGGGGTCACGGACGTCGGCGTGCACGTACGCCGTCAGCCCCTCGGCGGAGCCGTGCAGCAGCGCCTCGGCGTGCCGCAGGACGATCGGGTCGTTGTCCGCGTACACCACCTTCGCGTCCGGGGCGACGTCCTGGGCCACCTGGTGCAGGTTGGGCTCCGTGGGGATGCCCGTGCCGATGTCCAGGAACTGGCGCGTCCCGGCCTCGGCGACGGTGCGCACGGCCCGGTGCATGAAGCGGCGGTTGGCGCGCGCCCCGCGCACGGCGGTGGGGTCCGAGGCCAGGATGCGGCGGGCCAGCTCCTCGTCCACCGGGTAGTTGTCCTTGCCGCCCAGCCACCAGTCGTACACCCGGGCCGGATGCGGCCGGCTCGTGTCGACGCGCGGGGGCGTGGGCTGTAAGCCGGTCATGCGGTGTGTCTCCTCGGGCTTCGGGAACGGGAGCGGTGGTGCCGGTTCAGAAGTCCTCGCGGCGCTCGCGCAGGAGCTCCTTCGTACGGTCCGCCGACGCGGCCTGCGCCGACACGTGGTCGAGGACCTCCAGGTGCGCCGCGACCTCCCTGCGGGAGTCCAGGTACAGCGCCCCGGTCAGGTACTCGGTGAACACCATGTCGGGCAGTTCCGGCTCGCCGAAGCGGAACAGCGAGAACGGCGCGTACGTCCCCGGGTGCGGCCCGTCGCGGAACTCCGCGACCTGGAGGGTGACCCGGTCGCGTTCGGCGAACTCCAGCAGCTTGTCCAACTGCTCGCGCATCACCTCGCCGTGGATGCTCACCGGGCGCCGGAGCACGGTCTCGTCCATGATCACCCACAGGTGGGGCGGGTCGCCGCCCTCCAGCAGCCGCTGCCGGGCCAGACGCAGCGACACATGCCGCTCGATGGCGTCCTCACCGGACTGCCCGATGGTCCCGGCCCGCATGACGGCGCGCGCGTACGCCTCGGTCTGGAGCAGCCCGGGGACGAAGTGCGGCTCGTAGGACCGGATGATCCGGGCGGCCCCCTCCAGGCTCACGTACATGCTGAACCACTCCGGCAGCACGTCGTGGAACCGCTGCCACCAGCCCGGCTCGTTGGCCTCCTCGGCCAGGGCGACGAAGGCCGCCGTCTCCTCGTCGGCGACGCCGTACGTCTCCAGCAGGACCTGCACGTAGGGGATCTTCAGCGCGACCTCGGCCATCTCCATGCGCCGTACGGTCGTCGCGGCCACCCGCAGCACACGGGCGGCCTCCTCACGCTTGAGGCCGGCCGCCTCCCGCAGCTCCTGCAGGCGCCTGCCGAGTACCACCTGTCCCACGGTGGGCGCGGGCCGCCGCTCACTCACGCCACGCCTCCCCATACACGCCGAAGTACGCGAGCAGTGTGACATGCCGTGCCGCCGGTCTCACAGGGGCGGCGGTGAGGAAAGCGCCGGACGGGGCCGCCCGGGTCACGACAGCGCCGAGCGAAGGTACTTGGCGGTGGCCGGGTCGGCCGGGAGGAAGGTCTCGATGGCCAGTTCGGCGACCGTCACGTCCATGGGGGTGTTGAAGGTGGAGATGGAGGAGACGAAGGACAGCGTCCGCCCCTCGTGCTCGATCCGCATCGGCAGCGCGAAGTACGCTGCCGAGCCGTCCGGTTCCTCCGGGTCCGGGGCCGCCGGCACCGGGTAGGCGGCGACCTCCTCGTACAACTCCCGCAGCGGGCGCGAGCGGTGCAGGGCGATCTGCCGTTCCATCTGGGCGAGCAGATGGCCGCGCCACTCGTGCAGGTTGCGGATGCGCGGCGCGAGTCCCTCGGGGTGCAGGGTGAGCCGCATCGCGTTCAGCGGTGGCGTCAGGAGCGACTCCGGCACGCCGTCGAGGAGCATCGTGATCCCCCGGTTCGCGGCCATCACCCGGTAGGTGGCGTCGACCACCAGCGCCGGATACGGCTCGTAGCCCCGGATCAGCCGTTCCATGCCCTCGCGCAGCGCGTCGAGCGCCGGGTCCTCCAGCGGGGTCTCGGGGTAGTGCGGGGCGTAACCGGCCGCCAGCAGCAGCGCGTTGCGCTCCCGGACCGGGACGTCCAGGTGCTCGGCCAGCCGCAGCACCATCTCCGCACTCGGCCGGGAGCGGCCCGTCTCGACGAAGCTGATGTGCCGGGCCGAGGAGTCGGCACGCAGGGCCAGCTCCAGCTGGCTGACCCGCCGCCGCTCCCGCCAGGCCCGCAGCAGCGGGCCGACGCCCGGGTTCGCGGAGGCGCTGGCGGTGGCGGCGGTACCGGACGCGGCAGTGGTCATGTGCCCGACCGTAGCCGAGCGCGGCGCCCGGCCGGCGGTACGCCGGTGACCAGGGCCGCGGCGGCCCGGTTGTGGCAGGCTGAAGGAGCACCCGGCACCCCGGAAGGAGCGCGGCCATGCCCGTCGAACCGCTGTCGCAGAAGGAGATCGAGGACCGGCTCGCGGAACTGCCGGGCTGGTCGCTCGAAGGCGACCGCCTGTCCCGTTCCTACCGGCTCGGCTCCCACTTCGCGGCCACCGCGATGGTCATCCACATCGCCCAGGTGCAGGAGGAGCTGAACCACCACTCCGACCTCACCCTCGGCTACGACACCGTGTCCCTGTCCGTGCACACCCACAGCGCGGGCGGCGCCGTCACCGAACTGGACGTCGAGTTGGCCCGCAGGGTGGCGGCGCTCGCCCCGGGACACGGGGCGGCCTGAGCGGAGTCCGGGAACCCCGGCCGGCCCCGCGCTCACGGCCGGTCGCCGGTGCTCCCGGGTGGCAGGGAGTCGGCCAAGTACCCTTCCAGGTCCGGCACTCGGGGAGTCAGCAGGTGCCGTACCCAGGCGTCCCGCTCGTGCAGGACGGGCGGCAGCTCCCAGACGCAGCCGATCCACGGCAGGTCCGGGGTGACGAAGTGGGCCGGGTCCCGGTCCGGACAGCCCAGCACCGGCTGCCCCGCCGACGCGCCCCGGAAGTGCAGGACGTTGTCCCACACCCAGCTGTACGCGTTCAGGTAGGCGCCGTCGTCCCCGCCCCGGTGCAGCACCACGAACGTCGCCGGCGGTGTGCCGTCCGGCTTCGGCAGCAGTCGCGGCAGGATGGCGTACGCCGCCCGCTCCACCTCCGGCGCGATGCCCGCGGGGTCCGCGGTGACGTGGTAGCGCTTGATGTGCCGGCCCGCCACCTCGATCGGCGGCGGTACGGTCAGCAGTTTCTCCGAGAAGGCCATGACAGGACGCTAGGCGGACTTCACTGACACCTCCTGTCAGTGAAGTCCGGCATCCTGGGGCGGTGAAATCGGCCCGGCTCGTCTCGATCCTGCTGCTGCTCCAGACCCGCGGCCGGCTGACCGCGGCCCAGCTCGCCGCGGAGCTGGAGGTCTCCGTCCGCACGGTCTACCGGGACGTCGAGGCGCTCGGCGCGGCCGGCGTCCCGCTGTACGGCGACCCGGGCCACGCCGGCGGCTACCGCCTGCTGGACGGCTACCGCACGCGTCTGACCGGCCTCACCGCCGACGAGGCCGAGGCGCTCTTCCTGTCGGGGGTCCCCGGTCCCGCCGCGGAACTCGGTCTCGGGCCGGTGCTCGCAGCCGCCCAGCTCAAGGTGCGTGCCGCGCTGCCTGAGCAGCTGCGCGAGCACGCCGACCGGGTCGGTGGCCGCTTCCACCTGGACGCGCCCGGGTGGTACGCGGACGCGCGGGAGACGCCGTACCTCCCGGCGGTCGCCGACGCGGTGTGGAACAACAGAATCCTGCATACGGTCTACCGTCGCTGGCGTGCGCCCACCGACGTGGAGCGCCGCCTGGAGCCGTACGGTCTGGTCCTCAAGGCGGGCCGCTGGTACGTCGTCGCCGGACCGGGACCGCGCACCTTCCGCGTCGACCAGATCCTGCGGCTCACCGTGTCCGGCGAACGGTTCGCCCGGCCCGACGACTTCGACCTGGCCGCGTACTGGACGGCGTACCGGCGCGACTTCCACGACCGGCTCCACCGGGGCGAGGCCGTGGTCCGGCTGGCGCCGGGCGTGACCCTCGACGGACCGGCCGGCGCGGCCGTCCGGGCCGGCGGCCGTCCGGAGGCGGACGGCTGGACCCGGGCGACAGTCCCCGTGGAGTCCCTCGACCACGCCCACGCGATGTTCCTGCGCCTCGGCACCGGTGTCGAGGCGCTGGGCCCGCCCGAACTGCGCGAACGGATCACCCGGACGGTCACGGAACTGGCCGCCCGGTACGGCAACTCCCCTGCGGACGGCGGCGACTGACAGGAACAACCCGCCGTCCCCGCAAGGAGGTACGTCCCGTGCAGCACCCGCACCCGCACCCCCGCACACGGCCCCGCCCGCCTCTTCGTCCCCGTCCGCGTCCGCGCCCGCGCGGGCACCGCGGGCGAACGGCGGTCCTGTCCGCACTGGTTGCCGCGGCGGCCCTGGTCGGCGCCGGACTGACCGCGCTCGCCCCCGGCACCGCCGAGGCCGCCACCGCCCGCCAGGTCGAGAAGCTGGACCGGGGTGTCGTCAGCGTCCACACCGACGGCGGCAACCTGATCAGCTGGCGCTGGCTGGGCACCGACCCCGGCGACGTCTCCTTCAACGTCTACCGGGCCGGCACCAAGGTCAACACCGCGCCGGTCACCGGCTCCACGAACTACTTCCACTCCGGCGCGCCGGACTCGGCCGACTACACGGTCCGCGCGATCGTGGGCGGCGTGGAACAGGCCGACTCCGTCCACGCGGTCCAGTTCCGCACCGGCTACAAGGACGTGCCGATCAGCCCGCCGGCCGGCGGCACCACCCCCGACGGCGTCGCCTACACCTACGAGGCCAACGACGCGTCCGTCGGCGACCTCGACGGCGACGGCCGGCTGGACTTCGTCCTGAAGTGGCAGCCGACCAACGCCAAGGACAACTCCCAGTCCGGGTACACCGGCGACACCTTCGTCGACGGCGTCATCCTCGACGGCACCCGACTGTGGCGCGTCGACCTGGGGCGCAACATCCGCTCCGGCGCGCACTACACGCAGTTCCAGGTGTACGACTACGACGGCGACGGCAGGGCCGAGGTCGCCATGAAGACGGCCGACGGCACGGTCGACGGCGCCGGCACCGTGATCGGCAGCGCCTCCGCCGACCACCGCAACTCCAGCGGCTACGTCCTGTCCGGACCCGAGTACCTGACGATGTTCAACGGACAGACGGGCCGGGCCATGGGGACGGTGGACTACGTCCCGGCCCGCGGCACGGTCTCCTCCTGGGGCGACTCCTACGGCAACCGCGTCGACCGCTTCCTCGCCGGGACCGCCTACCTCGACGGCTCCCGCCCCTCCCTGGTCATGGCGCGGGGCTACTACACCCGTACCGTGATCGCGGCCTGGGACTGGCGCGGCGGCGCCTTCACCCGCCGCTGGACCTTCGACACCAGTTCCTCGACCAACTCCGGCAAGGGCTACGACAGTCAGGGCAACCACCAGTTGTCGGTCGCGGACGTCGACGGTGACGGCCGCGACGAGATCGTCTACGGCTCGATGGCGGTGGACGACAACGGCTCCGGCCTGTGGACCACGAAGAACGGCCACGGGGACGCGATGCACGTCGGCGACCTCGACCCGTCACGCGCCGGCCTGGAGGAGTTCAAGGTCGACGAGGACGGCTCGAAGCCCTCGTCCTGGATGGCCGACGCCAGGACCGGCCAGGTCCTGTGGTCCACCCCCGCCAACGGCGACAACGGGCGGGGCGTGTCCGGGGACGTCTGGGCCGGCAGCGCGGGCGCCGAGTCGTGGTCGTCCTCGGAGAGCGGCGTCCGCAACCCGAAGGGCACGGTGGTGGCCACCCGCAAGCCGTCCAGCACCAACTTCCTGTCCTGGTGGGACGGCGACCCGGTCCGTGAACTCCTGGACGGCACCCACATCGACAAGTACGGCACCTCGTCCGACACCCGGCTGCTGACCGGCGCCTCGGTCCACTCCGACAACGGCACCAAGGCCACCCCGGCGCTGTCAGGCGACATCCTCGGCGACTGGCGCGAGGAGGTCGTCTGGCCCACCAGCACCAACACGGCGCTGCGGATCTACTCCACCCCGCTGGAGACGACCAGGAGGATCACGACCCTCCTGCACGACACCCAGTACCGCACCGCCCTGGCCTGGCAGAACACGGCCTACAACCAGCCGCCGCATCCGAGCTTCTTCATCGGTGACGGCATGCCCACCCCGCCCCGCCCGACGGTGTACACACCCTGAACGACGGTGGGTGCGCGCCCCGTCCGGGCGCGCACCCACCGGGTCAGGCGACCGCGCAGCTCCGGTCGCCCAGGGCGAACGCGGTCGGTTTCGGATTGGAGCCCGACCAGCTTCCGGTGAACCCGAAGGTCACCGAGGAGCCGGCCGCCACGGTGCCGTTCCAGGAGACGTTCCGCGCGGTGACCGCCGCGGCGGACTGGGTGAAGTCGGCGTTCCACAGCTGGGTGACCTTCTGGCCGCCCGGGAACGACCAGCCGAGCGACCAGCCGCTCCACGCGCTCGACCCCGTGTTGGTGAGCCGTACGTCCGCCTGGAAGCCGCCCGTCCACTGGTTGGTGACCTGGTACGTCACCGTGCAGGCGCCCGCCGGCGGGGGGTCCGTGCCGCCGCCGCCGTCACCGCCGCCGGTGTCGGAGGTGTCGCCGTAGACGACTCCCCGGCCGTTCGTCGAGACGTACACCCGGCCGTAGACGCGCGGGTCGCCGGTGATCGCCGCGCCCGTGAAGGCGTACTGGTGCGCGGAGTCGTTGACGCGGGTCCAGCTCGCGCCCTTGTCCGTCGAGCGGAAGATGCCGCGTACACCGCCGATCTTCGCGCTGGTGAACAGCGTCTGGTACGACGCGCCAGGCGCCGCCTTGCCGAAGCCGACGGTGTCCGCCTGCTCGACGTCTCCCAGCCGGGTGAAGCTCGCCCCGCCGTCCGTCGAGTGCCACAGCCCGTACGCTCCGTCGCTCGCGCCGCCCGCCAGCCACACGTCGCCCTTCGTGCCGGGCAGCGCCTTGAAGCGGACGCTGCCGCCGTTCGGCAGGCCGGTGGCCGCGGACGCGGTGAAGGTCGCGCCGCCGTCCGAACTGACGTAGAACCTGCCGGACTTGAAGCCGTAGAAGGTCTTCGGGTCCGCCCGGTCCGACTCCACGACCGCTCCCGCCGGGATGCCGGTCGACGCCGACCACGAGGTGCCGAAGCCGGTCGCGTACTGCACGCCGGTGCCCTCCGGGCTCCAGACGAAGCGGCTTCCGTCGGCCGCCGCGGCGACCGTACCGCCGCCGCTGACGCCCGAAGGGTCCGTCCCCGCGAACCAGTTGGCGCCGTTGTCGGTCGAGAACGCGATGTGCGGGCCCGAGTCGAGGTTGCCGGTCCGCACCACCGTGTCCGCGTTCGTCTCGGCGAAGTCCAGGCTGGTGGTCGTGGTGAAGTTCGGCGAGGTGAACATCATCGACGGCACCTTGGTGAGGTCCGTGTGACGGAAGCCGCCGACGTCGCCCAGCGCGCTCAGCAGCGGGGCGCCCGACGGGGGAGAGGCGAGGTCGTTGACCGCGGTCTCCTCCAGGCCCCGCACCATCGGCGTGATGGTGAACCGGCCGCCGCTGTCCCAGTTCGTCAGGTTCTCCGTGCCGTAGACCGTCGCACCCGTTCCGTACATCATCCGGTTCGAGTCGAACGGGTCGATCTCCAGCGCCTCCGTCATCCACCCCAGTTTCGGGCTCTGTTCGGGCGGTGACGGATTCGCGCCCCAGGTCAGCCACGGCGAGGAGGAGACGTCCATCGTGTAGCGGTCGGAGCGGTCGGGATACGACGTGTAGTCCCACGCCTTCGTCCAGGTGCCGCCGCTGTCCGTGGAGCGGAAGATCTGGGTGTCCGGCCACCAGGAGCTGTACGCCGTCGCCATCACGGTGCCCGGGTGCTGCCGGTCCACCGTCAGACCGCTGAAGCCGTAGTAGGTGTCGGCCTCCGCGACCGGGCTGATGTCCGTCCAGGTGCCGGTCGCGGTCGCGTACCGCCACAGCCGGCCCTTGCCGCCGTCGTAGGGACCGCCCTTGTCGCTGTATGCGATGTACAGGTAACCGTTCTTCGTATCCAGTACACCCTTGTGCGCCAGATAGCCGGTCGGCTGTCCGGCCAGCCGGCTCCAGGTCGCGCCCGCGTCGGTGGACCGGTACACGGCGTTGTCCTTGTCGGCGACCCCGACGTACACCGTCCTCGTCGCGCTGCCCGACGTGCCCGTGGACTCGTCGAAGGTGACCCAGGCGATGCCCTGGTTGTCGGACGCGTAGCCGCTCGCGTCGCCCGGATCCTGTACGTAGTTGCCCGGGTTGGGGAAGCTGCCCACCTGCGACCAGGTGACACCGGAGTCCGTCGACCGCCACAGGCCCTTGCCGCTGGGCGCGCCCAGGTACAGCACGCTGTTCCGGTTGGGGTCGACCGCGAGCCGCTCGCCCATGCCCCGGCCGGGCATGTTGCCGCCGAGCTTGAACGGCAGGTCCGTCCTCTGCCAGCTCGCACCCCGGTCGGCGGACCGCAGCACGGCCCCGTTGCCCGGGTCCCAGCTGTTGGTGTAGGTGCCCACGGCCGCGTACACCCGGTTCGGGTCGGTCGCGTCGGAGGCGATGCTCACCACGCCGGTGTGCCCCCAGTCGTCCCAGCCGACCGAGTCCAGCAGCGGCGTCCAGGTCTTCGTCGACTGCTGCCAGCGGTAGGCGCCGCCGATGTCGGTGCGGGCGTAGGCGAGGTTCTTCTCGGACCGGTTGAAGACGATGCCGGGGACGAAGCCACCGCCGTCGATCCGGGCGTTCTTCCAGGTGTACGTGTCGGCGGCGAGCGTCACCTTCGGGGTGCTCGCCGCCAGCGCGGGCGGGCTGCCCGCGAGCAGGCCGGCGGCCAGCGCCAGCACGGCGGTGAGGATGCGGGTCCTTCGCACAGGTCGTCCTTTCCGGGCGTTTCCCGGCATGTCCGGGCGGGAGGGGGTGGAAAGGCGATGGCCGGGCGGCCCCCCGTGCGGGTGGGGGCCGCCCGGCCGGGCCCCGTCGTCAGGTGACGGGGCCACGCACGCGGAACTCCGGACGCCTCGGCGGGGCACGGTGCCGCCCCCCCGCGCCCGGGCGGGCGCGGGGAACCGCGGGCCGGCCACACACCGGCCGCGGTCTGCGTACCGCCCGGCCCGCCGGGCGCCCGGCGGGGACTATTCGAGGAGTTCCGCGTACGAGCCCATGGCCAGGGCGATGTCCGCCTGGGCCCAGAACCGGTGGTACGTGAACACGGGCGCGGCTCCGCCCGCGAGGTAGCTCTCGATCTTCGACCAGGCCGGGTCGTTCTTGTAGAAGGACCGGAGCGAGGCGAAGGTGGAGGAACTGTTGACCGTGTCGCCGTTCGGCATCTTGCCGGTCCAGCCGCTCGGCACGTACACCGTGTCGTCGAAGCGGTTGTAGTCGGCGCGGGTCTCCGGGACGGCGATGCCCAGGGCGTCCTGGTCGTGCGTCCACATGCCGTCCAGCAGCGCCTTCGCCGTCGTCTTCGCCTCCGTGTCACCGGACCTGGCGGCGTAGTACGACAGGGTCTTGGCGTACGCGGCCGCCACACCCACGTCGTCGGTGTAGTCGGCGACGGTGACGTGGAGTCCGCTGTTGGCGCCGGGACTCGACGCGTTCCAGGTGTCGGGCTGCCCCGACCACTGGAGGGTGGAGGGGATCCGGAAGGTGCCGTCCGGGTTGATCGTGGTCTTGGACAGCGCCCAGTCGACCCACTTGTCGAGGACCGCCTTGGCGTTCGCGTTGCCCGTCTGCTGGTAGTACTCGGCGACCCGCTCCATCGACCACGCCTGGAAGCCGAACCACTGGTTGGACGGCGGGTCGTGGTAGACGGGCTGCTGGTCGTAGTACATGCCGTAGAAGGTCGAGGTGCCGGCCGGCGGGGTCGCGTAGCGGCCCGCCCAGCTGTTGGTCGCGCCGCCCGCGATACCGCCCTCGTTCGACTGCAGCCAGCGGTAGAACTCCAGCTGCCGGTCGAGGGACTTCGCCCAGTCCGCCTGTCCCGTCGCCGACTTGGGCTTCAGGTCGGCGTAGCTGCTCAGGGCGTACGCGGCGAGCGGGTTCTGGTAGCCGCCGTGGACGTGACTGGATCCGATGCGCCAGGCCCAGCCCGCGCTGGTGTCGTTGGCGCCGCCCCAGGCGTAGTACCAGGACAGCAGGTAGGAGGAGGCGTCCTTGCCGGTGCCGGCCGGGCAGGTGCTCGGACCGACACAGTTGCCGATCTTCTTGAAGTACTTGTCGTACATGGCGTAGCGCAGGTAGTCGCCCATCTTCGCGGCCTTGCCGACGGTCGCGGAGACGTCACCGCCCTTGCCCTGCTGCTTGGCCCAGACGTCGGCCCAGTACGCGGCCTGCACCGCGCGCGCGTCGGCGTCCGGGGCGTCGGTGTACTTCCACTGCTTGGCGTAGGAGGCGTCGCCGGTGAACAGGTCCAGATAGCCGTTCGTGCCGCCGTACTTGAAGGCGTCGCAGGTCGGCTGCGGCACCGTCTCCCACACCGACTCCTGCGCACCGCGCTGGAAGGTGTTGATGTACGACGGTCCGGTCGCGGTCGGGCCGGCCTCGCACTTGCCGGGCTCGTTGCCGTAGCCGTAGACGTTGTCGACGTCCTGAAGCCAGTGCATACCGTAGACGTCGTCCGTACCGTATGCGGTCTTCAGTTCACCGGCGATCGGATCCGGTCCGACCGACACCCCGGAGTCCAGCTTCGCCGGGTACTCGTTGGGGGTGTCCAGCTCCGGCGCGTACGTCGCCGGCTTCGAGGCGTTGTAGAAGGAGTTGGTCGGCTGGTCGGCGTGGGTCGGGATCATGTACTTCTCCATGATCGCCCAGGCGCCGTTGAACTTGGTCCAGTCGCCCGTCACCTTGCCGTACATGGCCTGGAGCCACAGGAGGTAGCTGTACGCCTCCGACGTGGTCTCGTGGCCCTGGTCCGGGGCCTCGACGATCAGCGTCTCGACCGAGTGGTAGGGGATGCCCTCGGGCGAGAAGTAGCCGTTCGCCGGGTTGGTGATCTTGCCGTACAGATCCAGGAAGCGGGCGTCGTAGGTCTTGGAGGCCGCCAGCTCCGTCACGGTGACGGTCGCCTTGGTGTGACCGGCGGCCGTCGACTCGAAGGCCGCCGCACCGGTGCCCGACGCGTCGGCGGTGACGGTCACCTTCTGCGCGGTGCTCCAGTTCGAGGGGGTGAAGGTGAGGGAGGCGCCACCGGTGACCGAGAGACCCGAGTTGCCGCTCGCGCGGGCCGTCGTGACCGTGACGTTCGCGGCGGGCTGCGTCGACAGCTTCACCTCGTACGTCCCCGTCTTGCCCTGCTGGACGCCCAGTTGGGACGGTGAGGCGACCACGACCGGGCCCGCGGCGACGGTGATGCCGACCGGGGTGGACTCCGCTGACGCGCCCAGGCTGTCGTACGCCTTCGCCACCAGGGAATGACTGCCCACGGTCAACCCGGAAGCCGAGAGCGAGTACGGCGCGCTGGTGTCGGTGCCCAGCAGGGTGGTGTCGTCGTAGAACTCCACCTTGCTGACCGTCGCGCCGTCCGCGGCCGCGGCGGTGGCCGCGAGCGGAACGGCCTGGCCCTGGGTGTAGACCGCGCCCGCGGCGGGGCTGGTCAGCACGGCGACCGGTGGCTGGTGGGCGCCGGCGCAGGTGGTGCCGTTGACCGCGAAGGAGGCGGGCGCGGCGTTGGCGCCGCTGTAGGTGAACTGGCCACCGGTGGAGACGGCGGCGCCGGCGGCGATCCTCGCGTTGTAGGAGGCGTTTTTCACCGTGACCGTCTGGCCCGACTGGGACCAGGTCCCGTTCCAGCCGTTCGACAGTTTCTGGTTGCCCGCGTAGGCGTACGTCAGCGTCCAGCCGTCGATGACGTCCGTACCGCGGTTGGTGAGGGTCAGGTCCGCGGTGAAGCCGGAACCCCAGTCGTTCGTCTTGTAGTCGACGCTGCACTGAAGTGCGGCTGCCTGTGCGGGAGTTGAAGCAGTGCTCAACAGGGTGAACGGAAGCGCCAGGGCGGCCACGGCGGCGGTCCACAACCGCCGTACGGCTCTGCCTCTCCTTCTGGGGTGCATGCGCTGGTTCCTCCTTGCGGCTCGGAGAAGTGGGGGGCGGAGCAGCAGCAACAAGCCTTGAACCAGTGGGAGCGCTCCCATAGTGCGGACGGGCGTGGGACCGGTCAAGGTGCGCGAAGAGTCGAAAAGATTCGACGGCACCTGTTGAGGGAAAGTCAGCACCACCCCTTACCTTTGCCGACACTTGGCGCTACCTTCACTCGCACCAGTGGGAGCGATTCCATCAGTCGACGCGTCCGCCACGACGCGCCCGAGCTGTGAGGACTCGCTCATGCGACACCCCCCGCGTTCAGTACTTTTAGCCGTTGCCGGCTCGGTCGCCCTCGTCGGGTCCGTGCTGGTACCGGTGGTCACGGCGTCCGGAGCCACGCCCGCCTGCACGGTGGAGTACACCGTCCCCGGTCAGTGGGACACCGGCTTCCAGGGCTCCGTGAAGATCACCAACAACACCGCAGCGGTGAGTGCCTGGAAACTCACCTTCGACTATGCGGGCGGCCAGAAGGTCGGTCAGGGCTGGAACGCCAAGTGGTCCCAGTCCGGTGCCACCGTCACCGCGGCCAACGAGAGCTGGAACGGCTCGCTGGGCACCGGCGCGAGCGTCAGCGCCGGGTTCATCGCCTCGTGGTCGGGGAGCAACCCCGCCCCCACCGCTTTCAAGCTCAACGGCACCGCCTGCAACACCGACACCGAACCCCCGACCGACCCGCCCGATCCGGGTGACGGCAAGGCGCCCGCGCTGCACGTCTCGGGCAGCAAACTCGTGGACGCCGGCGGGAAGACCCGCCGACTGCTCGGCGTCAACCGCTCCGGCGGCGAGTTCATGTGCGTGCAGGGCTACGGCATCTGGGACGGCCCGGTCGACGACGCAGCCGTGCAGGCGATCGCCGACTGGCACGCCAACACCGTCCGCATCCCCCTGAACGAGGAGTGCTGGCTCGGCCTGTCCAACATCAAACCGGAGTACGCGGGCGCCAACTACATCGACGCCGTCAAGGCCCTCGTCGCGCGGGTCGAGGCCCACGGCCTGACCCCGGTGGTCGAACTGCACTGGAGCCACGGCCAGTACACCGGGAACTCGGCCGGCTGCTCGGACGTGTACGCCACCTGCCAGAAGCCGATGCCCGACATGCAGTACTCGCCGTCCTTCTGGTCCTCGGTGGCCGGCACCTTCAAGGGTGACCAGGCCGTGGTGTTCGACCTGTTCAACGAGCCCTACCCGGACCGCGCCACCTCCACCGCCACGCAGGCGTGGCAGTGCTGGCGGGACGGCGGGACCTGCTCCGGCATCGGGTACGAGGTCGCCGGTATGCAGGATCTCGTCGACGCGGTGCGCTCCACCGGCGCCAAGAACACGATCATGGCCGGCGGGCTCGCCTACTCCAACGACCTCAGCCAGTGGCTGACCTACCGGCCCACCGACCCGGCGGGCAATCTCGCCGCCGCCTACCACGTCTACAACTTCAACACCTGCTCGAACGAGAGCTGCTGGAACTCCACACTCGCGCCCGTCGCCGCCCAGGTACCCCTGGTGGCGGGCGAGATCGGAGAGAACACCTGCTCACACGGGTTCGTCGACCAGGTCATGAAGTGGTTCGACGACCGGGGCCTGTCGTACCTCGGCTGGACCTGGAACACCTGGGACTGCTCCTCGGGCCCGTCCCTGATCTCCGACTACGGCGGTACGCCCACGCCGTACGGCATCGGGCTGCGCGACCACCTGCGCGCCCTCAACCCGTAAAACCCCCCGCACCAGCCGCGATCCGCACCACCCCGAGATCCGCTGTGCCCGAAATCCGCACCACCACGGTCCGCACCACCGGCACCACCGGCACCACCGCTCCACCGGCACGGCTGCTCCACCGGCATCAAGTGCACCGACGGCTCCAACCGCACCGACCGCACCAACCGCACCGACCGCACCAACCGCACCGACCGCACCAACCGCACCGGAGAACGCGACACCCGCTACGGAGAAGGAACCCGCACTCATGAGTCGTACCAGAACAGCGATACTCGCCGCCCTGGCGCTGGTCGCCGGGGCGTCCGGGACGGCGCTCGCCGTCGCCCCCGGGGACACCGGGCTCGCCGCCGTCCCCTGCACCGTGGACTACAAGGTGCAGAACCAGTGGGACACCGGCTTCACCGCCGCCGTCACCGTCACCAACAACGGTGCCGCCAAGAGCAGTTGGGCGGTGAAGTGGTCGTACGCCGGGAACCAGAAGGTCACCAGCGGCTGGAACGCGAAGATCAGCCAGAGCGGTGCGGCCGTCACGGCCGCCAACGAGACCTACAACGCCTCGCTGCCGGCCGGGGGTTCGGCCAGCTTCGGCTTCCAGGGCACCTACAGCGGGACGAACGCCGTGCCCGCCACGTTCACCCTCGACGGCGTGACCTGCAACGTCGACGGCGGTGGCGGTCCCACCGACCCCGGTCCGACCGGCCCGGGCACGCCCTCCACCAAGGTCGACAACCCCTACGCCGGCGCCAAGGTGTACGTGAACCCCGAGTGGTCCGCGAAGGCCGCCGCGGAGCCGGGCGGCACCCGCGTCTCCAACCAGCCGACCGGTGTGTGGCTGGACCGCATCGCCGCCATCAACGGGTCGAGCGGCAGCATGGGACTGCGCGCCCACCTCGACGCGGCCCTCGCGCAGAAGGGCAGCGGCGAGATGGTCGTCCAGCTGGTCGTCTACGACCTGCCCGGACGTGACTGCTCGGCACTCGCCTCCAACGGCGAGCTCGGTCCGACGGAGATCGACAAGTACAAGACGCAGTTCATCGACCCGATCGCGGCGATCCTCTCCGACAGCAAGTACAGCTCGCTGCGGATCGTCACCGCCCTAGAGATCGACTCGCTGCCCAACCTCGTCACCAACACCGGCGGCAAGGCCACCGCCACTCCGGCCTGCGACACGATGCTCGCGAACGGCAACTACGTGAAGGGCGTCGGCTACGCCCTGAACAAGCTGGGCGCGATCCCCAACGTCTACAACTACATCGACGCCGGTCACCACGGCTGGCTCGGCTGGGACGACAACTTCGGTCCGACCGCGACCCTGTTCAAGCAGGCCGCCACGGCCGAGGGTGCCACGGTCGACGACGTGCACGGCTTCATCACCAACACGGCCAACTACAGCGCCCTGAAGGAGAACAACTTCACCATCAACGACTCGGTGGCGGGCAAGTCGGTTCGTGAGTCGAAGTGGGTCGACTGGAACCGGTACGTCGACGAACTGTCGTACGCCCAGGCGTTCCGCAACCAGCTCGTCTCGGTCGGCTTCAACTCAGGCATCGGCATGCTGATCGACACCTCCCGCAACGGCTGGGGCGGCACCGCCCGGCCCACCGGCCCGGGCGCGACGACCAGCGTGGACACCTACGTCGACGGCGGCCGCTACGACCGCCGTATCCACGTGGGCAACTGGTGCAACCAGGCCGGTGCCGGCCTCGGCGAGCGCCCGAAGGCCGCCCCGGCCGCCGGGATCGACGCCTACGTCTGGATGAAGCCGCCGGGGGAGTCCGACGGTTCCAGCTCCGCCATCGCCAACGACGAGGGCAAGGGCTTCGACCGCATGTGCGACCCCACGTACACCGGCAACGCGCGCAACGGCAACAGCATGTCGGGCGCCCTGCCCAACGCGCCGCTGTCCGGACACTGGTTCTCCGCGCAGTTCCAGGAGCTCATGAAGAACGCCTACCCGGCGCTGTGACGCCGTGCGGCACGGTGCGGTGAGACGCACCTGACCCGTGGGTGACACGCGGGTGATCCGCCGGGACCGGCCTCGCGGGGCCGGCCCGGCGGATCGTCGCGTCCGGCCGCCACCGGCACGGGGCGGTGCGTGGTTTTGCCGCCCCGGCAACAGGAGTGGCCCCGGTCCGGTGCGTCGGAGCACGCTGGCGGCATTCCGGACGAGAGGCTGACCACCATGGCGCACGAACACGACGAACACCACGATCACCAGGTCCACCAGGGTCAGCAGGGACCTCAGAGCCACGGCCACAGCCACCGTCACGACCACCACACGGACATCGACTGGGCCGAGATGGCACCGCATCTGGAGGCGCAGGCCGAGCTGTTCGCGCCGCTGTACGAGCGGGCCCTGTCCTGGCTGGGCCGGGAGGTGACCGAGCCGGGGCTGATCGTCGACGCGGGCAGCGGCCCCGGGGTCGTCTCCTGCCTGTTCGCCGAGACGTTTCCCGGCGCCCGGGTCATGGCGGTCGACGGTTCCGCACCCCTGCTGGAGCGGGCGCGGGAACGGGCCGGCCGGCTCGGGTACGGAGACCGCTTCGGCACCCTGGCCGGTGAGCTGCCCGGAATCCTGGACGAACTCGACTACCCGGCCGACCTGTTGTGGGCCGGCCGCAGCCTGCACCACCTGGGCGACCAGCGCGCCGCCCTCACCGCCTTCGCCGCCCGGCTGGCCCCGGGCGGGACGGTCGCGTTGATGGAGGGCGGCCTGCCCGCCCGGTTCCTGCCCAGGGACATCGGGATCGGCCGCCCCGGCCTTCAGGCGCGGCTGGACGCCCTGGAGTCGGAGTGGTTCGCCCGGATGCGCTCCGACCTGCCGGGATCCGTCACCGAGACCGAGCACTGGCCGGCGCTGCTGAGCTCCGCGGGCCTGACGCACCACCGGACCCGCAGCTTCCTGCTGGACCTGCCGGCGCCGGTGTCCGACCGGGCGCGCGCCCATGTGGCCGCGACCCTGGACCGGATGCGCGAGGGGTTCGGCGACGCGCTGGACGCCGACGACCGCGCGACCCTGGACCGGCTCCTCGACCCGGACGACAAGGCGGGCGTCCACCACCGCCCCGACGTCTTCGTGCTCGCGGCCCACACGGTGCACACAGCGGTACGGCCGAGCTGACCCCCGTCGTACGGACCTGCCGACCCTCCGCCGTACGGGCATACCAAGTGCAGCATCGCCGTACGGCCATACCAAGGGCAGTGCAGCACGCTCAAGTTGATGTCGCGTCACCCGGTCCGCGCCGACCGCCCCGCCCGCCGGACCCGCGGCCCTTGACTTCGAGAGTGCTCCAAGTGATGGACTCCGTGTCGTCCGACTCGACACAGGGGGAACACCATGACCGACTCTCCGGTCGCGCTCATCACCGGCGGCGGCAGCGGTATCGGCGCCGCCGTCGCCCGGCAACTGCTGGCCGCCGGGCAGCGGGTGGCCGTCACCGGCCGCGGTGCGGCGCGGCTGCGCACCTTCGCCGAGGAACTCGGGGAACCCGAGGGCCTGTTGACGATCACCGGCAACGCGGCCGAGTACGACGACGTGCGGTCGGCGGTCGACCGTACGCTCAAGGACTTCGGCCGACTGGACACCGTCGTCGCCAACGCCGGTTTCGCCACCCACGACACGGTCGCCGACGGCGATCCCGCCGGGTGGACGGAGATGGTGCTGACGAACGTGCTCGGCCCCGCCCTGCTGATCCGCGCCGCCGTGGACGCGCTCAAGGAGACCCGCGGACGGATCGTCCTCATCGGCAGCGTCGCCGGTTTCGTGCCCACGCCCGGCAACATCTACGGGGCGACGAAGTGGGCGGTGACGGGTCTCGCCGAGAACACCCGCCGTCAGGTCACGGAGTTCGGCATCGGGGTGACCCTGGTCGCGCCGGGCCGGGTGGAGACGCCCTTCTGGGACAGCTACGGCAGCCTGCCCCCGGGGCAACTCCTGACCGCCGACCAGATCGCCGACTCGGTCGTGTGGGCCATCCGGCAGCCTGCCGGCGTCGATGTCAACACCGTCGTCGTCCGGCCGCTCGGACAGCCCAACTGACCTTCCGCCGAACCTAGTTGTTCTGCAGGAACTGCTTCGCGAGCCGGTCGCCGAGGGTGACCGCCGCGCTGTGGCTCTCGATCGGGGAGACCTGCGAGTTCTTGAACACGATGTAGGTCACGCCCGAGTCGGCGCCGCCGGTCTCCGGGTCGCTGTCGATGCCGAGCGCGTGGGCGGTGGCGTACGAGGCCTCGCCGATGATCTTCGTGGGGCCGGTGTCGCCGACGACGGCGTACTCCACCTTGCCGTTGTAGATCACGGCGACCACGCCGCCGCCCTTGATGCCGGCGCCGGAGTAGTTCCAGATGCTGCTGGAGCTGGGCACGACGACGTACGGCAGGGAGTCGGCCTTGAGGGGCTTGCCGTCGGACTGGTGGAACGCCGTGTCGTCCTGGTACCAGGGGTCGGTGTCCTCGTTGCACTTCGACGTGCGCTGGCCGTCGCAGTCGATGTCCATGTCGGCCTTCCAGAACACCGCGCCGTTCTTGCCGCACACGGGGACGGTGGCCGACGTCTCGTCGTCGGTGCGGTACTTGCCGTTCGAGATCTGCTGACAGGACGTCACCTTGGCCAGCAGGTCGGCCGCGCTGACCGAGCCCTCCTGGGCGGACGCCGGCCGGGCGGTGCCGGACGCGTGTGCGGGGAGCACGCCGGCGGCGAGCAGCGCGGCCCCGGAGGCCGCGGCGAGGGTCAGTGTTCGTATGCGCACTGTGGGGGAACCCTTCTGTTAGGAAAGTTTCCTTACTGGGTTGCCGTACAAGGTGGACCAGTCCACATGTCCGCGTCAACCCCTCGCGCGCCGCGCGCCGCGACCCGGCCGGCCGTCACGGGGGTTCGGCGGGGTCGCGAGAGAGGCCGCCCGCCCCGGAGGGCAGGCGGCCTCGAACTCGCCGCTTCTCAGGCCGCGTTGAACGTGGAGGGGTCCGGTCCCAGTCGCCGGTCCTCGTCCAGCGCGCTGATCGCCGCCAGGTCCTCGTCGTCCAGAGCGAAGTCGAAGACCTCGATGTTCTCCCTGATCCGCGACGGCGTCACGGACTTCGGGATCACCACGTTGCCGAGCTGGAGGTGCCAGCGCAGCACGACCTGTGCCGGGGTGCGGCCGTGCTTCCGGGCGATGGCGACGATCGCCGGGACCTCCAGGAGGCCCTTGCCCGAGCCGAGCGGCGACCATGCCTCGGTCGCGATGCCCTGCTCCGCGTGGTACTCGCGGGCCGCCTGCTGCTGGAGGTGCGGGTGCAGCTCGATCTGGTCGATCGCCGGGACGATCGATGTCTCGGCGATGAGCCGCCGAAGGTGTTCCGGCTCGAAGTTGGAGACACCGATCGCGCGGACGCGCCCGTCGGAGTGGAGCTTCTCGAACGCCTTGTAGGAGTCGACGTACCTGTCACGCTCTGGCGTCGGCCAGTGGATCAGGTACAGGTCGACGTAGTCGAGGCCGAGCTTCTCCAGCGACGTGTCGAAGGCGCGCAGCGTGGAGTCGTATCCCTGGTCGCTGTTCCAGAGCTTGGTGGTGACGAACACGTCCTCGCGGGGGAGGCCGGAGGCGGCGATGGCCTTGCCGGTGCCCTCTTCGTTGCCGTAGATCGCCGCTGTGTCGATGCTGCGGTACCCGCTCTCCAGCGCGGTGGTGACCGCCTGCTCCGCCTCGTCGTCCGGCACCTGCCAGACGCCGAAGCCCAGTTGGGGCATCTCGAGGCCGTTGTTGAGGGTGATCGGGGGGACCTTGCTGCTCACGAGCTCTTGATCCTTACGGTTGTCGTCAGGTGGTACTCCTATGGTCAACGATCACGAGCCGTGATGCATTCCTGACGGTGCGATCCGCCGTGACTGACCGGCGAGTCGGGGCTCGAGTCGGGAGATTGGCCGGAAACGCATCCGATGTCATCGGTCCGGACCATTGACCGCGACGCGTCATGCCGCGACTCTGTATGGCGCCGCCGTACGAGCCGCTGAACGCGGTGCATCCATGTGAACACCGGTGAGTGTGGACTTGACCTGTGACTTTCCGTGCCCCCACCCCCTCGGGACGTCCATGCGCATCCATGAACGAGACCGTGACGCCGACCACGGAGACGGATGCCCGCATTCCGTAGACATCCGATGAAAGGGTCCGGCAAGGCCCCCGCCGCCCACCCAGAGGGAGGAACATGAGACACCGACGCCTGTCCGGGGCGCTGACAGTCCTCGCCCTGTCCGCCGTCACCCTGTCCGCGCTGCCCGCGGCGCTCCCGCCCCCGGCAGCCGCCGCGACCGCGCGGCCCGCCAGCCGCCCTGCCGCCGCGACCGACTGGTCCGTGGCCGTCGTCGACTCCACCACGGCCCGGTACACCCCGAGCACCATCGGCGGCTGGTCCTACCCGGTCGGCCTCTACCTCTACGGCCAGTACCTCACCTACCGGCGCACCCACGAAGCCCGCTACCTCACCTACGTGAAGGACTACGTCGACCGCTTCGTGAAGAGCGACGGCACGATCGACCAGTCGTTCAACAGCCTCGACAGCATGCAGGCCGGCCGGCTTCTGGTGATCCTGCACCACGAGACGGGCCTGGACCGCTACCGCAAGGCCGCCAGGAAGATCCGCGACCGCCTGAACACCTACCCGCGCACGGGCGACGGTGGCTTCTGGCACGCGGACACCGCCAGTCGCGCCCACCAACTGTGGGCGGACGGCGTCTACATGGTGAATCCCTTCCTCGTCGAGTACGGCAAGGAGTTCGGCGACAGCGCGTACGCGAACGATGAGGCCACGAAGCAACTCGCCGTCTACGGGGGTCATCTGCAGGTCGCGAGCGGCCTGCTCAGACACGCCTACGACGAGTCGAGGAGCGTGAGCTGGGCCGATCCGCAGACCGGTCTCGCCCCCGAGCACTGGTGCCGTGCGGTCGGCTGGTACTCCATGGCGATCGTGAACGTCCTGGACGCGATCCCCGCGAACCATCCGCGCCGCTCGCAACTCCTCGCCATCCTGCGCAGGTTGGCGACGGGCCTGGAGAAGTACCAGGACCCGGCGACGGGGCGCTGGTTCCAGGTGATGGACAAGGGCGGGCGCGAGGACAACTGGACCGAGACGTCCTGCTCCAGCATGTTCACCTTCGCCCTCTCCCGCGGAGCCCAACAGGGCTACCTGGACCCGCACTTCTCTGCCGTCGCCCGGCGCGGCTACCAGGGCGTCCTGGCGAAGCTGTCCCTCGGCGCGGACGGCCGGACCGAGCTCGCCGACATCTCCGTCGGCACGAACGTCGGCGACTACGCGTACTACGCCGCCCGCACCCGGGCCGTCAACGACTTCCACGGCCTGGGCGCCTTCCTGATCATGAACGAGCAACTGCGAGGTGACTTAGTGTCATGAGCACATCCAGAAGAAGGGTGCTCGGTGCCGCCCTCGGCGGCGCGGCGGGCGCCGCGGCCGGACTGCCGGCCGCGACCACGGCCCACGCCGCCTCCTGGCAGCAGAAGTGGGCCCCCTCCGCGAGCGGGGACGGCCTCGGCGCCTTCGAGACGATCGAGGACGACCGCGCGGACTCGCACCCCGCCGCGCACCCGCACATCTACGCCACCGGGAACAACTGGCGCTTCAACATGCACACCGTCGACCGCGACACCTCCACCGACCGCCAGCGCCAGGAGGTCACCGGACTGCGCACGAGCGGCAGCAGCTACCTCAAGTGGACCGAGGGCCAGACCTGGCGGCTCACGTACTCGATGTACATCCCGAGCTCGCTGAAGGCGACCACCACCTTCACGCACATCATGCAGATGAAGCAGCCCGGCAGCGGCACCTCGCCGATCGTCGTGCAGTCCCTGCGCCGGGTGAACGGCAGGCAGACAGTCGAGCTGAAGCTCGCCATCGCCGACATCCTCGTCGGCCGCACCGACCTGGACCCGCTGCACGACAAGTGGACCGACGTCGACTTCCAGATCAAGATCGGCAACGGTTCGACCGGGTCGGTCCGCTGGATCCTCAAGAGCGGCGGCTCGACCGTCGTCGACGCGTCGAAGACCGGCGTCGACACCTTCCTGGCCGACCGGGTGCGCCCCAAGTGGGGCATCTACCGCTCCCTCGGTGACACCTCCGGTTCCCTCCAGGACACCTACCTCCTGCTCACCGGCCTCCGCGGCTACCAGCTCGGTTGAGGAGTCGTCCCATGAAACCCCCCACCGCACCCGGGCGCAGGGCAGGGGCGATCGTCCTGTTCGTCCTCGCCGTCGTCCTCGGACTCACCCATCCCGTGGCACTCGCCGCCCCGAACCCGGCCCCGGGCTCCGCCCCGTCCGCCGCCGCCCTCGACGTACGCGACTACGGCGCCAAGGGCGACGGCTCCACCAACGACACCCCGGCCATCAACAAGGCGATCGACGCGGCGAACGCGGCCGGCGGCGGCACGGTCCGCTTCCCGTCCGGCAGCTACAAGTCCAAGAACACCATCCACATGAAGAGCCATGTGACCCTCCAGGTCGACAAGGGCGCCACGATCCAGGGCTCCAGCGCCGACACCTACGACAAGGCCGAGTCCAACCCCTACGACGCCTACCAGGACTACGGGCACAGCCACTTCCACGACGCGATGATCCACGGCGACCGGCTGACCGACATCGGATTCGTCGGCCAGGGTGTCATCGACGGACTCGGCAACCTCATCACCGGCAACCCGAGGTCCGGCGAGGCCGACAAGATCATCTCGCTGACCCGGTGCGACGGCCTCCGCATGGGCGACGGGCTCACGCTCCGCCGCGGCGGCCACTTCGCGGCCCTGATCAACGGGTGCCGGAACGTCGTCTCGGACCACCTGACCATCGACACCGCGAGCGACCGCGACGGCTGGAACATCATCTCCACCACCGACGTCACCGTCACCCACGCCAGCATCAAGGCCAACGACGACGCACTGGTCTTCAAGAGCGACTACGCCCTCGGCGCCAAACTGCCCAACGGTCACGTCCGCGTCAACGACAGCTACCTGTCGGCCCGTTGCTGCAACGCGCTGATGTTCGGCTCCGAGACCTGCGGCGACTTCTCCGACTACCGGTTCGAGAACATCCGCATCGAGGGCGCCGACAAGTCCGGGCTCGGCATGGTCACGATGGACGGCGCGAAGATCTCCGACGTCCACTACCGCGACATCACCATGACGAACGTCCACTCACCGATCATGCAGAAGATCGGCACACGCAAACGCTGCGGCGGCAGTCCCGGGACCGGCTCGATCAGCGACGTCACCTACGACGACGTCACGGCCACCGGCAGCAGCCCCTCCTTCAGCCCGACCCTGTGGGGCGAGGACGGCCACCGCATCAGCGGCGTCACCTTCAACCACGTGGACATCACGGTCCCGGGCGGCAGCGGCACCCTGTCCACCGCCGTGCCGGCCAACGACCCGAAGGACTACAACCCGGGAACCATCGGCCCCCGTCCGGCCTACGGCTGGTACCTGCACAACGCCGACGACGTGCGATTCACCGACAGTTCGGTGAAGTTCGCCGCCGACGACGGCCGGCCGGCGTTCATCGCCGACGCGGCGAGCGGCATCCGCCTCACCCGGTTCACGGCCGGACGCGGCGGCGACGCGCCGTACGACGCGGCCTTCCAGCACGTCACCGGCTACTGCCTGACGGACAGTCACACCACCTCGGGCGGCGCGCTGCGGGTGTCGGGCAGTGGGTCGAGCGAGGACTGCGGCAGCGCCGCGACGGCCCGGCCGCTCGACCTCGACAACCCCCGCCAGGACTTCCTCCGGGCCTCCGTCGGCGGCCTCTTCCTGCACTGGGGACTGCGCACCGCGCCCGCCCACACCAGCTGCACCGGGTGGGAGAGCGACGTCACCAACGGCGGCTGGACGCCCGACTACTGGGTGAAGGAGGCGCAGAAGCTGCACACGCAGTACCTCGTCCTCGCCACCTTCCACAGCCGCCTGGGCTACGCCCGACCCTGGCCGTCCAAGATCCCCGGCTCCTGCTCCACCAAGCGGGACTTCGTCGGCGAGCTGATCACCGCCGCGAAGGCCAAGGGCCTGAAGGTCATCCTCTACATGACCGACGACCCCCAGTGGCACGCCGACGGCGGCCACGAATGGCTCGACTCCTCCGCGTACTCGGCCTACAAGGGCACGAACGTCGACCTGACCACCCGAGAGGGCTTCGGGCAGTTCAGCTACGACAACTTCTTCGAGGTCATGAACCGCTATCCCGACCTCGGCGGCTTCTGGATCGACAACGACAACGCGTACTGGGAGAGCCACGACCTCTACACGCAGATCCAGCAGAAGCGCCCGAACTACACGCTCAGCAACAACAACGAGGACACGCCGATCATGGACATGATCAGCAATGAGCAGAAGACGGGAATGTCCCCCGCCTACGACTACCCGCAGGCGGTGTACACCGCACAACCCCGCCTGACCGAGGCCGACTTCAAGCTCCCCTCGACCGGCGCCTGGTGGTACGACGGCTCCGACCCGTCCGTCGACCGCATGCTCACCCTGGGCCGTCTCGTCACCAACGCGGGCTCCTCGGTCAAGGCACTCATGGCCGAGACCGCCCAGGTCAACGGGGTGTTCCCAGCCAACCAGGCGGCCTTCAACACCTTCGCGAACTCCTACCTCGACCCCATCTGGGAGTCCCTGCACGGCACCGAGGGCGGCGGCTACATGTACGGCGGCCTCAAACCCGGCTTCTGGAACGACGGGGCCCACGGCGTCACGACGATCGCCAAAGCCGACCCGAACCGCCAGTACGTGCACGTCCTGACCCCGCCCACCACCAGCACCCTGCGCATCCGCGACAACGGATACCGCGTCGCCTCCGTCATCAACCTCCGCACCAAGGCGGCCGTCTCGTGGACCCAGTCCGGCGGCGTGCTCACCCTGAACGGGCTCGGCGACTGGGATCCGTACGACACCGTCTTCAAGGTCGTCACAGCCGGCCGGCAGGGCATCCTCGGCGGCGTCAAGGTGAGCGCGAGTGCCTCCGCGAGCGGCCATCCCGCCTCGGCCGCCGGTGACGGCGACTACCTCACCTACTGGGACAGCGACAAGACCCTGCCCGTCGACCTGACCTTCGACCTCGGCTCGGCGAAGAAGGTGCAGTACATCGGGCTCAACCAGCGCGAGGACTCCGTCGCCTACGCCCGCTCGGACACCGAGCAGTCGGCGCGGATCAAGGACTACAAGGTGTTCGTCAGCAACGACGGCACGACCTGGGGCAGCGCGGTGAAGTCCGGGCAGGTGGCGAGCCGCCGCGGCATCCAGGGCATCGACATCCCCGCCGCGAACGCCCGTTACGTACGTCTCGAAGTCGACTCCACCTGGGCCGGCGCCGGCGACACCGCCCGCTACAAGCGGCTGCGCGTCGACGAGGCGTGGATCGGCACCTCCTACGCGACACCGGCCACCGGGAGCACCTCATGAACCGCAGAACAGCACTGGTGGCGGCGGTGGCCGGGCTGGCCGTCGCCTCGGCCCTCCCGGTGCTCGGCGCCGGCCACCCCGCCGCCGCCTCCGACAACGGCCAGTCGCTCCGGCCCGCCATGGGCTGGAGCAGCTGGAGCTTCGTGCGTCGCACACCCACCGAGGCGAAGATCGAGGCGCAGGCCGACGCCCTGGTGGCCGGCGGCCTCAAGGACCACGGCTTCGTGTACGTCAACCTCGACGACTTCTGGCAGAAGTGCGACGACAACGGCTTCGCCGTCGACTCCTACGGCCGCTGGAGCGTGGACTCGGCCAAGTTCCCCGGCGGCATCAAGGCGCTCGCCGACCACATCCACGCCAAGGGCCTGAAGTTCGGCTTCTACGTGACGCCGGGCATCGCGAAGAACGCCGTACTGAAGAACACCCCGATCGAGGGCACGTCGTACCACGCGAAGGACATCGCGGACACCTCGAAGACCGAGAAGAACTACAACTGCAAGAACATGTACTACATCGACTACGGCAAGCCTGGTGCGCAGGAGTTCGTGAACTCGTGGGCGAAGCAGTTCGCCTCCTGGGGAGTGGACTACCTGAAGATCGACGGGGTGGGCAGCCAGGACATCCCCGACGTGCAGGCCTGGGACAAGGCCCTGCGCGCCACCGGACGGCCCATCAACTACGCGCTGTCCAACAACCTGCCGATCGCGAACGCCGACACCTGGGGTCGGCTCGCCAACAGCTGGCGCACCCAGGGCGACGTGGAGTGCTACTGCGGACCGGGCGCCAACGGCAGCGGCTATCCGCTGACCGACTGGTCCCACGTCGCCGCCCGCTTCAACACCGCCGCCTCCTGGCAGCCGCACGCCGGCCCCGGCGGCTGGAACGACCTGGACTCGCTGGAGATCGGCAACGGCGACCAGGTGGGCCTCACCGCCGACCAGCGCCGGTCCCACTTCACGCTCTGGGCGATGGCCGCCTCGCCCCTGCTGCTCGGCACCGACCTCACCCACCTCGACACGGTCGACAAGGCGATGCTCACCAACGACCGGCTGATCGGCGTCGACCAGGACGGCGTGGCCGCCAGACGGATCGTCAGCAGCGGGGTGCAGCAGGTCTTCAGCAAGAAGGAGAGCGACGGCCGTTACGTCGTCGCGCTGTTCAACACCGGCACGTCCGGCAGCGCGACGGTGCGGGTGAACTGGTCCCAGGTGGGTTTCACCGGCACCGGCGACGTCACGGACCTGTGGTCCGGCTCCCACAAGGGAGAGATCGCGGACTCCTACAGCGCGACCCTGCGGCCGGGCGAGACCCGGCTGATCCGGGTGAAACCCGTCAACTCGGCTGACAGGGCGGGGTCATGAAACCGATCCGAGCACTGCCGTGGGCGTTGTCCCTGGCCCTCGCCGTCCCCCTGGTCGGTCTGGCCGGTTCCGCCGCACGCGCCGCCACCGACTACCAGGCCGAGGACGCCGGCATCTCGCAGGGCGCGGTGGCCACCAACCACACCGGCTACACGGGCACCGGCTTCGTCGACTACACCAACGTCAAGGGCTCGTACGTGGAGTTCACGGTGAACGCCGCCTCCGCCGGGACCTCCTCGGTCGCCCTCCGGTACGCCAACGGCACCTCCGCCGACCGGCCCATGGACATCTCCGTGGGCGGCACGGTCGTCGCCTCCGGCGTGTCCTTCCCGGCCACCGCCGACTGGGACACCTGGGCCACCAAGACCGTGAACGTCCCGCTGAGCGCGGGCTCCAACAAGATCCGCGCGACCGCCACCACCGCGAACGGCGGCCCCAACCTCGACCGCATCGGCGTCGGTGCGGCGGCCGACGCCCAGGCGCCCACCCGCCCCGGCCAGCCCAGTTGCCCGGACATCGGCGAGGACGGCCTCACCCTGGCCTGGGGCGCCTCGACCGACAACGTGGGCGTCACGGCGTACGACCTCTACGAACACGGCAACAAGATCGGTGAGGCGCCCGGGAGTTCGACCTCCAGGGCGCTGACGGGTCTGACCCCCGCCACCACCTACAACCTGACCGTCATCGCCCGCGACGCGGCCGGCAACACGTCCGCCGCCAGCCCCGTCGTCAACTGCACGACGAAACCCAGCTCCGACACCACCGCGCCGACGAAACCGGGCACCCTGTCCGCCACCGGCGTCACCGCGAACAGCGCCGATCTGAGCTGGGGCGCCTCCACCGACGACCGGGCGGTCGTCGCCTACGACGTGCGCAGCGACAGCACGGTCTACACGTCCGTCACGAGCGGCACGTCGACCACCCTCACCGGGCTCGCCTGCGACAGCCCCTACAGCCTGAACGTCGTCGCACGGGACGCGGCCGGCAACCTCTCCCCGTCGAGCAACACCGTCACGTTCACGACCAAGGCGTGCGCGACCGACGGCGGGGTGCCGTCCTCGATCTCGACGCAGTCCACCGGCTGGACCATCCCGTGGGGCACGTACTGGATGCCCGACGGCAAGACCGCGCTGGTCACCGAGCGGGACGACTTCGGCGTCTGGAAGCTCACCAAGGACGGCACGCGCACCCAGGTCGGCACCGTCCCCGAAGCCGTCACCACCAACGGCGAGGGCGGGCTGCTGGGCGTCGCCGTCGATCCCAGGTGGGCGACCGACCACTACGTCTACTTCATGCACACCGCGTCCGAGGGCAACCGCGTGGTGCGCATGACGTACGACGGGACGAAGCTCAGCGACTACAAGATCCTGCTCCAGGGCATCAAGAAGAACCGCTACCACAACGGCGGGCGCCTCGCCTTCGGCCCCGACGGCTACCTGTACGTCTCCACCGGCGAGGCCCAGACGCCCGCCCTCGCGCAGGACAAGACCTCCCTCAACGGCAAGATCCTGCGGATGACCACCGACGGCAAACCGGCTCCCGGCAACCCGTTCGGCACCTACGTCTACAGCCTCGGCCACCGCAACCCGCAGGGCCTCGCCTTCGACCGGTCCGGCCGGCTGTGGGAGGCGGAGTTCGGCAACAGCTCCAAGGACGAACTCAACCTGATCAAGCCCGGCGCCAACTACGGCTGGCCCACCTGCGAAGGCACGTGCAGCGTCTCCGGGATGACCAACCCCAAGGCCACCTGGAACGTCGAGGAGGCCTCGCCCAGCGGCATCGCCATCGTCCGCAACGTCGTCTACATGGCGTCCCTGCGCGGCGAACGCCTGTGGCGGATCCCGATCAACGGCGACAACGAGAGCGTCGGCACACCGACCGCGTACTACGTCGGCACCTACGGCCGGCTGCGCACGGTCACCAAGGTGCCCGGCGCCGACCAGCTGTGGGTGTCGACCACCAACTGCGACAACAACGGAGGTGCGGCGGACGGCGCGGACAAGATCCTGCGCGTCACCATCGGATAGGCGCCACGCGCCAGGAGCTGTCCGGCCGATCGGGGCGGACGGCTCCTGGCGCCGCGGCAGTCAGACGTCGCCCGCCGCGGCACTAGCCGCGGTACAGGGCCTCGACCTCGTCGGCGTACGCGTTCTCGATCGCCTTGCGCTTCAGCTTCAGCGAGGGCGTCAGCAGACCGTGCTCCTCGGTGAACGGCTGCGCGAGGATCCGGAAGGTGCGGATCGACTCGGCCTGGGAGACGAGGGTGTTGGCGGCGACCACCGCCCGCCGCACCTCCGTCTCCAGGTCGGCGTCGCGCACCAGCTCCGACGGCGTCATCCCCGGTTTCCCGCGCATCGCCAGCCAGTGCTCGACGGCCTCCTGGTCGAGGGTGACCAGGGCCGCGATGTAGGGCCGGTCGTTGCCGACGAGGATGCACTGGGCGACCAGCGGGTGGTCGCGGACGCGCTCCTCCAGCACCCCGGGCGACACACTCTTGCCGCCGGAGGTCACCAAAATCTCCTTTTTGCGGCCGGTGATGGTCAGGAAGCCGTCCTCGTCCAGGGCCCCCAGGTCACCGGTGGCCAGCCAGCCGTCGTGCAGGGTGGCGTCGGTGGCCTTCTGGTTGTTGAGGTAGCCCTGGAAGATGTTGTCGCCGCGCAGCCAGATCTCACCGTCGTCCGCGATGTGCACGGTCATCCCCGGGATCGGCCGGCCGACCGTGCCGTAGCGGGTGCGTTCGGGCGGGTTGGCGGTCGCCGCCGCGGTCGTCTCGGTGAGCCCGTACCCCTCGTAGATGTGCACGCCCGCACCGGCGAAGAACAGTCCCAGGCGGCGGTCCATCGCCGAGCCGCCCGACATCGCGTGCCGCACCCGGCCGCCCATCGCGGCCCGCACCTTCGCGTAGACGAGCTTGTCGAACACCTGGTGCTGCATGCGCAGCGCCGCCGAGGGACCCGGCCCGCTGCCCCACGCCTTGGCCTCCGTGGCGTCCGCGTACTTCACGGCCACCTCGACGGCCTTCTCGAAGGCGGCCCCCTTGCCCTCCTTCTCGGCCTTGCGGCGGGCCGCGTTGAACACCTTCTCGAAGATGTACGGCACGGCGAGGAAGAACGTCGGCCGGAAGGCGGCCAGGTCGGGCAGCAGGGCGGCCGCGTTGAGCTGCGGCTGGTGGCCGAAGCGGACCCGGCCCCGGATCGCGGCGACCTGCACCATCCGCCCGAAGACGTGGGCGAGCGGCAGGAACAGCAGGGTCGCCACCTCGTCGCCCCGCTTGGAGTGGAACACCGGCTCCCAGCGCTCGATGACGGTGTCCGTCTCGAACATCAGGTTGCCGTGGGTGATGACACAGCCCTTGGGGCGGCCGGTGGTGCCGGAGGTGTAGATGATCGTCGCCGTCGAGTCGGGCGTGACGGCCTGCCGGTGCCGGTGCACCACCTCGTCGTCGAGCGCGGCGCCGGCGTCGTAGAGCTCCTGCACGGCGCCCGAGTCCAGCTGCCACAGCTGCCCGAGCCGCGGCAGCCGGTCGATGACGGTGGCGATCGTCATCGCGTGGTCCTCGTGCTCCACGACGGCGGCCGTGCACTCGGAGTCGTAGAGCATCCAGAAGCACTGCTCGGCGGAGGAGGTGGGATAGACCGGCACCACCTGGGCACCGATCGTCCACAGCGCGAAGTCGAAGAGCGTCCACTCGTAGCGGGTACGGGCCATGATCGCGACCCGGTCGCCGAAGCGGATGCCCCGTGCGAGCAGGCCCTTGGCGAGGGCGAGTACCTCGTCGCGGAACTCCGCGGCGCTCACGTCCCGCCACTGCCCCGTCTCGTCCTTGCGGCCGAGCGCGATGTGCAGCGGGTCCTCCTGGGCATGCTGGAAGACGACGTCGGCCAGTCCGCCCACCGGCGGTGGCAACGCCGACGGAGGGTTGGTGAACTCGCGCAAACCCCGCTCCCCGCTCCTCGGCGCCCTGTGGGTGACACTCCGCTCAGCGCCGTGAAAGCTACCCCACGCGGGCACGGGGCGGGAGGGGGGCCGAAGCGGAGCAGGGCTCACGTACTCGCTGGTCACCCGTGCACAATGGGCGCACATGGGGAAGGGTCGGACACAAACCTGACGGTTGAGTAAGTTTCGGCAGCGTAATCTCCACCGAATCTGTACGACCCGTCGACCACGCCCCGCCCCGCCCCCGCCGACGTGCCGCCGGCCCCACCGTCGCCGCGCCCCCGCGCCGTCCCCGTCCGTCCCCGGCCCGCCCCGCGCCCGCCGGTCAGCCGCGCGGCACGGCCCGCTCCTCCGCAGGTTCCCCCGGAGCGGCCGGCGCCGGTACGCCGCCGTCCGCCGCGGGGGTCTTCACCAGGGCCAGGACCAGCGCCCCCGCGATGGTCGCGACCAGCCCGGCGGCCACCGCCGCGGTGTTCAGGCCGGACGCGAACGCGGCCCGCAGGGCGTGCTCGGAGAACGCGCCGCGCAGCGCGCCCGCCCCACCGCCCGCCAGGGTGTGCGCCGCCTCGTGCGGCATGCTCTCCTGCATCCGCGAGGTCAGCACGGTGCCGAAGACGGCGATGCCGATCGCGTAGCCGAGCTGCCGGAAGGTGTTCACCGCACCGCCCGCCATGCCCGCCCGCTCCGGCGGTACGGCGGCCAGCGCGGCCCCCGCGATGCCGGGCGACACCAGACCCGTACCGACCCCCACCAGCACCAGGCCGGGGATCAGCGTGCTCGCCCCCGACCTCGCGCCGAGGACCGCCATGCAGAACTGCCCCGAGCCGATCAGCAGCAGACCGCCCCCGATGGTGATCCGCGCCGGCACCCCGTGCAGCAGCCGCCCGCCGGCCGCCGCCACCACGAACGAGGCGACCGACAGCCACAGGAAGACCAGCCCGCCGCGCACCGGACTCATCCCCAGCAGGGTCTGCAGCCACAGCGAGGTGTACGGCAGGACGCCGAACGCGGCGGCGCTGAAGGCGAGCGCCCCCGCCATCACCGCGACGAACCCGGGCTTGCGGAACAGCCGCAGGTCGAGCAGCGGATCGGCGCCCCGCCGCTCCACCACGACGAAGGCGGCCAGCGCCACCCCCGCCACCGCGAACGAGCCGAGCGTCCCGGCCTCGCCCCAGCCGTGCGACCCCGCCCGCACCGCGCCGTAGGTCACCGCGCCGGCCAGCGTCGCGAACGTGGCCGTCCCCGCCCAGTCGACGCGGCGCCCGGCGGGACCCCGCGACTGCGGCACCGCCCGCAGCGTCAGCCACACCGCGGCCACACTCACCGGCAGGTTCACGTAGAAGATCCAGCGCCAGCCCGGCCCGTCCGTGAGCAGCCCGCCGAGCACCGGCCCGACCGCGGCCGCGGCGCCGCTGACCGCGCCCCACACCCCGAGCGCCACCGAGCGCTGCCGGCCCTGGTAGACCGAACCCAGCAGCGGCAGCGTGGTCGCGAACATCGCCGCCGCACCCACGCCCTGCACCACACGCGCGGCGACCAGCATCGCCGGCCCCGTCGCCACCCCGCACCACAGCGACGCCGCCGCGAACAGCACGACGCCCACCACATGCACCCGGCGCCGCCCCAGCACGTCGGCCGCGGCCCCCACCCCGAGCAGCAGCGCGGCCAGCGCCAGCGCGTACCCGTCCATCACCCACTGCAGATCGCTCAGCGACGCGTGCAGCCCCACCGCCATGTCCGGCAGCGCCACGACGACGATCGTCACGTCCAGCAACAACATGAACGTGCCCAGGCACACCGCCGTCAGCGGCCCCCATGTACGCATGTCCCCACTCCCTCACAGGTCGCGCCCGATGTACGGGCGTGCCCCGTACCATGGACGCCGACCGGACGATCGAGGCGGTCGACGGCCTCCGGCCGACGGAATCCGACACCAGGGGACGGCATGCGACGGGAATCCCCCACTTTCGACGAACTGGACGTGCGTCTGCTGAGCGCGCTGGAGGTCGACGGGCGGGCCTCCTTCAGCCGGCTGGGCGAGGTGCTCGGCGTCTCCGACCAGACCGTCGCCCGCCGCTACCGCAGACTGTGCGCCGAGGGCGGCCTGCGGATCGTCGCCGTCCGGGACGGCACCCGCCTCGGCCACGACCAGTGGACCCTGCGCCTGCGCTGCGTCCCCGACAGCGCCCTCGCGATCGCGCAGGCGCTCGCCAAACGCCCCGACACCAGCTGGATCGGCATCGCCTCCGGCGGCACCGAGGTCATCTTCGGCACCCGCCCGCGCAGCGCCGACGACCGCGACGACCTGCTCCTCGGCAAACTCCCGCGCACTCCGCGCGTGATGGAGATCCGCGCCCACCAGACCCTGCACCGCTTCTACGGCGGCCCCACCGGCTGGCTCGGCAAGTCGGGGGCGCTGACCCCAGGCCAGGTGGCGGCGCTGCGCCCCGGCCCCGTGACCGGGCGGCCGGCCGCCCGGATCGACCCGGAGGACGAACCGCTGCTCGCCGTGCTGGAACGCGACGGCCGGGCCACCCACCCGGAACTCCAGCGCGCCACCGGCCGCTCCGAGTCCGCGGTCAAGCGCCGGCTCGCCGCGCTGCTCGGCTCGGGAGCCGTCTACATCGACGTGGAGTACCACGCCGAGGCCATCGGCTACCCGGCCTTCGCCTTCCTGTGGATCACCACCGCTCCGGCCGCCCTCCGGACTGTGGGCGAGGCCCTGGCGGAACACGACGAGATCGCCTACGCCGTAGCGACGGCCGGCCCGTGCAGCATCGTGGCCACCTCGGTCACCCGCAGCACGGCCGACCTGTACGCCTACCTGAGCGGCCCCCTCGGCCGGCTTGAGGGGGTGCAGGACGTCGAGGTGTCCCTGCTGCTGCGCAGGGTCAAGCAACTGACGTACCAGCCGCCGGCGCGTTGACGCCCCGCTCGTCAGTCCTCGCGTTCACGCCCCGCTGTCGTCAGTCGTCCTCGCGCTGACGCCGCTGGAGTCGGTGGCCGCCGGCCTGGATCGCCGTCGCCAGGGCGTCCGCCGCGCCCTGGGCCGAGGTGCGGCGGGAACCGTGGACGAGCACGAAGTCGACCCGGCCGAGCTCCGGCAGCCCGGACCGCTCCGGCACGCGGACCAGACCCGGTGGGATCAGGCGCCGCGAGTGGGCCATCACGCCCAGGCCCGCGCGGGCCGCCGCGATCAGCCCGTTGAGGCTGCCGCTGGTGCACACGACCCGCCACTCGCGCCCCTGCCGCTCCAGCGCCTCCAGGGCGAGCGCCCGGGTGATGCCCGGCGGCGGATAGACGATCAGCGGCACCGGCCGGTCCGGGTCCAGCCGTAGCCGCTCCGCGCCGATCCACACCAGTCCGTCGTGCCACACCAGCTCGCCGCGCATGTCCCCGGGCCGCCGCTTCGCCAGCACCAGATCCAGTTTCCCGGCGGCCAGCCGCTCGTACAGCGTGCCCGACAGCTCCACCGTCAGCTCCAGGTCGACCTCGGGATGGTCGAGGCGGAAACCCTCCAGGATCTCCGGCAGCCGGGTCAGCACGAAGTCCTCCGACGCCCCGAACCGCAGCCGCCCGCGCACCCGCGCCCCGGTGAAGAACGCCGACGCCTGCTCGTGCACCTCCAGGATCCGGCGCGCGAAGCCGAGCATCGCCTCCCCGTCCTCCGTCAGTTCCACCGAGTGCGTGTCCCGCGCGAACAACTGCCGCCCGGTGGCGTCCTCCAGGCGCCGTACGTGCTGGCTGACGGTCGACTGGCGCAGCCCGAGCCGCCTGGCGGCCTGCGTGAAGTTCAGCGTCCGCGCCACCGCCAGGAACGTACGCAGCTGGGAGGGGTCGTACACCCCGGCAGGCTATCGCGGAACGTGATGACAGTCAGAGTGGTATGCAGGATTCCCGATCGCTGGCGGAGGGAGCACGATGGGGAGGGGCCGTCCGGCCCCGCGCCGACCGACGGACCGCCGCCGGCCCGGCCGGGCGAGGGCCGCCCGCCGGACCGCCGCGAGCACGAGCAAGTGGAGCAGTGGAGCACCGTGAAACGCCTGCGACGGCCGAGCCGGCTGCCGATCGACCCCTACATCCTGCTGCTGCTGGGGACGGTGGGCCTCGCGGCCCTGCTCCCGGCACGCGGGACGGGCGCCGACATCGCCTCCGGCGCCTCCACCGCCGCCATCGCCTTCCTCTTCTTCCTCTACGGCGCCCGACTCTCCACCCGCGAGGCGCTCGACGGGCTCAGGCACTGGCGGCTCCACACCACCGTGCTGGCCTGCACGTTCCTCGTCTTCCCGCTGCTCGGCCTGGCCGCCCGGGGATTCGTCCCGGTGCTCCTCACCCAGCCGCTCTACCAGGGGCTGCTGTTCCTCACCCTGGTCCCCTCCACCATCCAGTCGTCCATCGCCTTCACCTCGATGGCCCGCGGCAACGTGCCCGCCGCGATCTGCGCGGGCTCCTTCTCCTCCCTGGTCGGCATCGTCCTCACCCCGCTGCTCGCCGCCGCCCTGCTCGGCAACAGCGGCGGAGGTTTCTCGGCCGACTCCCTCGTCAAGATCGTGCTCCAGCTGCTCGTGCCGTTCCTCGCCGGGCAGCTGCTGCGGCGCTGGATCGGCGGCTTCGTCGCCCGCCACAGGAAGGTCCTCGGCCTCGTCGACCGCGGCTCGATCCTCCTCGTCGTCTACACCGCATTCAGCGAGGGCATGGTGCAGGGCGTCTGGCACCAGGTCAGCCCGTTCCGCCTGGCCGGCCTGCTGCTCGTCGAGGCCGTGCTGCTCGCCGTGATGCTGGCGCTGACCTGGTACGGCGGACGGGCCCTGCGCTTCGGCCGGGAGGACCGGATCGCCCTCCAGTTCGCCGGCTCCAAGAAGTCCCTCGCCGCCGGACTGCCCATGGCGAGCGTGCTGTTCGGGGCCCACGCCTCACTGGCCGTGCTGCCGCTGATGCTCTTCCACCAGACGCAGCTCATGGTGTGCGCGGTGATCGCCAAGCGCCGGGCCCGCGACCCGCTCGACCCGGCCGGCGACGGCGATCCGCGTCGGGCCGGGGATTCGGGCGGGGCGGGTGAGGCCGGCAACCCCGGCGGCTCCGGCAACCCCGGTGACTCCGGCAACCCCGGCGGCTCCGGCAACCCCGGCGGCTCCGGCAACCCCGGTGACTCCGGCAACCCCGGTGACTCCGGCAACCCCGGCGGCTCCGGCAACTCCGGCGGCTCCGGCAACTCCGGTGGCTCCGGCAACTCCGGTGGCTCCGGCGACTCCGATGGTTCCGGTGGTCCCGGGGACGCCGGCGGGGCCCGTGGTTCTGGCGGGTCCGGCGCGGGGATCAGTGCTTCGGGGGCAGCCGCAGGGTCACGAAACGCGGTCGGTACGGGGACACGTTCCGGCTGACCCGCGCCACGGCACCGCCGGCCGCGCCCCGCTCCCGTCCGCCGTCGCGCCCGTACGTCCTCGGACACGGCCGGCGGAGTGGCGGCCACCGTCCCGCCCGGTCCATGCGGCGCCCGCTGCCGGCCGCCGTGTCCGCACGCCGAACGGGCTCCGTTCACCGCCGCGTTGATCCGTGTCTCCGGCACGGACGGCTGACGCCGGATAACGTTCCGTCATGAACGCAGCAGGCACCACCGAGCCCCGACTCGCCCTCGATCCCGCGCGCAGCGCCCTCGTGCTCGTGGACCTGATGGACCGCATCGTCGCCCTGCCCCTGGAGCCCCACAAGGGTGCCGAGGTCCTCACCACCGCCGGGGAACTCGCCGAAGCCTTCCGCTCGGCCGGCGCGCTCGTCGTGCTCGTCCGCGTCGAACGGCCCGGCGTCGCCGAACAGCCGTCGGGCAGCGGACTGGCGGCCGGTCTGGCCCGGGAGGGTGACCTGGAGATCGTGAAGCGGACGATCGGCGGGTTCCAGGGCACCGGCCTGGACGACCGGCTGCGCGCGCACGGCGTCACCACCCTCGTGTTCGGCGGCATCGCCACCAACCTCGGCGTGGAGTCCACCGCCCGCGCGGCCGGTGACCTCGGCTACGACCTCGTCTTCGTCGAGGACGCCATGACGGCGCTCACCGCACCCGAGCACGAGGCGTCGGTGCGGCTGGACTTCCCGCGCCTCGGCTCGGTCGTACGGGCCGCGGAGGTGCGCTTCACACCGGGCGCCCGGGACGAGGACTGAGGCGGGGCCCCGCGGCGCAGGGGGGCGCTTCCCGCCGGCCGGGGCCCCGCCGCCGTGCCGCGCGGCCGTTTCAGCCCTGGGCGGCCGCGGCCCGCAGGGCGACGCGGTCCTCGCCCGCGTACACGTTCATGGAGGTGCCGCGCAGGAAGCCCACCAGGGTCAGGCCGGTCTCCGCGGCCAGGTCCACGGCCAGGGACGAGGGCGCCGAGACGGCCGCCAGCACGGGTATGCCCGCCATCACGGCCTTCTGCGCCAGTTCGAACGAGGCCCGCCCCGACACCAGCAGGATCACCCGCGACAGCGGCAGCCCGCCGTCCTGCAGGGCCCGCCCCACCAGCTTGTCGACCGCGTTGTGCCGGCCCACGTCCTCCCGTACGTCGAGCAGTTCGCCGTCCTCGTCGAACAGGGCCGCCGCGTGCAGACCCCCGGTCCGGTCGAAGACCCGCTGGGCCGCGCGCAGCCGGTCGGGGAGGCTCGCGAGCAGCTGGGGGTCCACCCGGACCGGGGGAGTGTCGGCGATCGGCCAGCGGGCCGTCGTACGGACCGCGTCGAGGCTCGCCTTGCCGCACAGGCCGCACGACGAGGTCGTGTAGACGTTCCGCTCCAGCGTGATGTCCGGCATGGGCACGTCGGGAGCCGTCCGGACGTCCACCACGTTGTAGGAGTTCGAACCGTCCACGGTCGCCCCGGCGCAGTAGACGATGTTCTGCAGGTCGGATGCGGCGCCCAGCACCCCCTCACTGACCAGGAACCCGGCGGCCAGCGCGAAGTCGTCGCCCGGGGTGCGCATCGTGATCGCGAGAGGCTTGCCGTTCAGTCTGATCTCCAGCGGCTCCTCGGCGACGAGCGTGTCCGGGCGGCTGGAGACCACCCCGTCCCGGATCCGGATCACCCTGCGTCGTTCCGTGACTCGTCCCATGTCCTGATCAGCCCCGGTTCTGTACGTGCTGGTAGCCGAAACGGCCCTTGATACAGAGAGTGCCGTGGGTCACCGGGTTGTCGTGCGGCGAGGTGACCTTGACGATCTCATTGTCCTGCACGCGCGGAGTGAGGTTGCAGCCCGCTCCGCAGTACGCGCACACCGTGGTCGCCCTGGTCTGCGCCGACTCGTCCCAGGTACCCGCCGCGCGCATGTCGAACTCCGACTTGGGACAGGGCGCCGGTGGGGCACACCTCGACGCAGTTGCCGCAGTACACGCACGCCGAGTCGGGCGAACTTCTGCGCCGCGTAGTTCATCTCGTCGGTGGCCGCGCGCAGGAGAACATGCCGAACGAGCCGCGCGCCGCCGCCGCCGGGCCGCCTTCGGGGTGGCCGACCACGCCCGGACCGGCCGGCTCGGTCGTCGCGTGGACGACGCAGCCGACGGCCCGTTCGGGAGCGAGCACCGCGCTGACCGCGCCGCCGGGGTCTGCGCTCTGGAGGCGGTGGCCGTCGTAGGGGCCGCCGTGGCGGTGGGAGCACCCCCAGGGGATGCCGTTCCGGGCGGCGACGACCGCCGACCGTTCGTCGCGTGCCGGATACCGTTCATCGCATACCGTCGACCGCTGACTTCTCAACGCCCGGACGCCTCCCTACCGTTCGGGATCATGAGTCCCCCACTCGCGCCCCCGGGGTGGAGCCGCTGGCTGGTTCCGCCCGCCGCCCTGTCGGTCCATCTCTCCATCGGGCAGGCCTACGCCTGGTCCGTGTTCAAGCCGCCCCTGGAGTCCGCGCTCGGTCTCAGCGGCACCCAGAGCGCGCTCCCCTTCCAGCTGGGCATCGTGATGCTCGGACTGTCGGCCGCGTTCGGCGGCACGCTCGTGGAACGCAACGGCCCCCGCTGGGCGATGACCGTCGCCCTGGTCTGCTTCTCGTCCGGCTTCCTGCTCTCCGCGCTCGGCGCGTTCACCGAGCAGTACTGGCTGATCGTGTTCGGCTACGGCTTCGTCGGCGGCATCGGCCTGGGCATCGGCTACATATCGCCGGTCTCCACCCTCATCAAGTGGTTCCCGGACCGGCCCGGCATGGCCACCGGCATCGCCATCATGGGCTTCGGCGGCGGCGCGCTCATCGCCTCCCCCTGGTCGGCGCAGATGCTGGACTCCTTCGGCGCCGACAGCTCCGGCATCGCCCTGGCGTTCCTCGTCCACGGTCTTTCGTATGCGGTGTTCATGCTGCTCGGCGTGCTCCTGGTGCGCGTGCCGCGCGGCGAGAAGCCGGCCGAGGACAAGCCGAGCGTGGTGGCGGGCCCCCAGGTCTCGGCCCGGGACGCGGTGCGCACCCCGCAGTTCTGGTGCCTGTGGGTCGTGCTGTGCATGAACGTCACCGCCGGGATCGGCATCCTGGAGAAGGCCGCTCCGATGATCACGGACTTCTTCGCGGACACCTCCACCCCCGTGTCGGCCTCCGCGGCGGCCGGTTTCGTCGCCCTGCTGTCCGCCGCCAACATGGCGGGCCGCATCGGCTGGTCCTCGACCTCGGACCTGATCGGCCGCAAGAACATCTACCGTCTGTACCTCGGCGCGGGCGCGCTGACCTACACGCTCATCGCCCTGTTCGGCGACTCCTCCAAGCCGCTGTTCGTCCTGTGCGCGCTGGTGATCCTGTCGTTCTACGGCGGCGGCTTCGCGACGATCCCCGCCTATCTGAAGGACCTCTTCGGCACCTACCAGGTCGGCGCCATCCACGGGCGGCTGCTCACCGCCTGGTCCACGGCGGGCGTCCTCGGGCCGCTCATCGTCAACTGGATCGCGGACCGGCAGGAGGCGGCCGGCAGACACGGCTCGTCGCTGTACGGCCTGTCCTTCGTGATCATGATCGGTCTGCTGGTCGTCGGGTTCGTCGCCAACGAGTTCGTCCGCCCCGTGCACGCCCGCCACCACATCCCCGCCCCCAGGGAGGCCGCCGATGCCGAACGACAGCAGTCAGAGTCCGCCTGACCGGCGGGGCCTCATCGCCTTCGCCTGGCTGTGGGTGGGAGCGCCGCTCGCGTACGGGGTCTACGAGCTCGTGCAGAAGGCGACGCAGCTGTTCACCGGGTGAGGTCCGCGGGAGGGTCCGGGCGCCCGGGGGGCTGTGACGGAAGCCGACAACCCCGGCGCCCGAATCCTGTGACTTCACCTGCCGTCGTACCCGCGAGTCACTGATCAGACTGGTGGATCCCGCTACCCAAGGCAACGAGGGGAACCACCCATGAACGGCTCGCGCATCGCCGCCGTCGGCCACTACCAGCCCGCGAAGGTACTCACCAACGAGGATCTGGCGCGTCTGGTCGACACCAGCGACGAGTGGATCCTGAGCCGGGTGGGCATCCGGACGCGCCACATCGCCGGCCCCGACGAGCCGGTCGACGAGCTGGCCGGCCACGCCGCCGCGAAGGCGCTCGCCTCGGCCGGCCTGACCCCCGCCGACATCGACCTCGTCCTGGTCGCCACGTCGACGGCCGTGGACCGGTCCCCGAACATGGCCGCCCGGGTCGCGGCCCGGCTCGGCATCCCCTCGCCCGCCGCGATGGACGTCAACGTGGTGTGCGCCGGATTCACCCACGCGCTCGCCACCGCCGACCACACCGTGCGGGCCGGCGCCGCGACCCGGGCCCTGGTCATCGGCGCGGACAAGATGTCCGAGGTGACGGACTGGACCGACCGCACGACCTGTGTGCTCGTCGGTGACGGCGCGGGGGCCGCCGTCGTGGAGGCCTGCGCGAACGGTGAGGAGCCCGGGATCGGGCCCGTGCTGTGGGGGTCGGTGCCCGAGATGGGGCACGCGGTACGCATCGAGGGGCAGCCCGCGCGGTTCGCGCAGGAGGGGCAGAGCGTCTACCGCTGGGCCACCACGCAGCTGCCGCCCCTCGCCCGTCAGGCCTGCGAGCGGGCCGGGCTCGCCCCCGAGGACCTCGCCGCGGTCGTCCTGCACCAGGCGAACCTGCGCATCATCGAGCCGCTGGCGCAGAAGATCGGCGCGGTCAACGCGGTGGTCGCCCGCGACGTCACCCGATCGGGCAACACGTCGGCCGCCAGCATCCCGCTCGCCTTCTCCAAGCTGGTGGAGCAGGGCGAGATCTCTTCCGGGGACCCGGTCCTGCTCTTCGGCTTCGGCGGCAACCTGTCCTACGCCGGACAGGTCGTCCGCTGCCCCTAGGGCCTGCCCTCGGGCGGACCGGAGGATGGTGTTCCGCTGGCGGCGGCCGGTGGTGTGATGGTTGCCCTCGGCACATCTCACTGGCCATTGTGCGCCGTAGACTGTAGACGAAAGACAATCGACACTGGTTGTCCAGTGACCGTGACGGCGCGGGCGCGGGCTCTCCGGCCGCGGTCGCCCGGCGTCGTCCAGGAGGGGGACCGCGATGTTGTCGCCAGGACTGCCACAGGGAGCGGTGCCCAAGCTCGAACGGCCCGGCCCGCTGCGCGACCGCGTCTACGAGGCCCTGCTCGAACTCATCACCACCCGGGCCCTGCGGCCCGGCCAGCACCTCGTCGAGAGCGAGCTCGCCGGTCACCTCGGTGTCTCCCGCCAGCCGGTGCGGGAGGCGCTCCAGCGGCTCAACACCGAGGGCTGGGTGGATCTGCGGCCCGCCCAGGGCGCGTTCGTGCACGAGCCGACGGAGGACGAGGCGGACCAGCTCCTCACCGTCCGCACGCTCCTGGAGGCCGAGGCCGCCCGGCTCGCCGCGGCGAACGCCGACAGCGCCGGCATCGACGCTCTGGACGACCTGCTCGCGCAGGGCCTCAAGGCCGTCGCCTCCGACGACGTGGACACCGCCGTCACCCTCAACGCCCGCTTCCACGCCAAGGTCATGGAACTCGCCGGCAACGCGGTGCTCGCCGAACTCGCCGCACAGGTCGACCGCCGGGTCCGCTGGTACTACACGCCGGTCGCCAGGCAGCGCGGACACCAGTCCTGGATCGAGCACCGCGAGCTGATCGGCGCGATCGCGACGCGCGACGAACAGCGCGCCACGCAGCTGATGCGCGAGCACACCGAACACACCCGGCGCTCGTACCAGGCCCGCGGCGAGTCCTGACGAAACGTCATACGTCGGACAAGCAAGGGGACTTGGGCAGCGAGTCGGACGACGCCACGGCTCCCGGCGCTCCCGCCCACGCCACCGCCTCGGTGTCACACCGCAGGTGACTCACCCCGCGACGCGGGGAGAGTCACCCAGAACGGGGGCGCGGGCCGCCTCCCTGGATCCCAACTCGTCGCGGACTTCCCGGAGATCGCGCGGTCTCGGCTCCGTGGTCGTCGCAGCGTGGGGCTACGACCGGGCGTACGCGCTGGCCAAGCGATAGGTGACCGAGGGGCTTCAAGGCGTACGAGGTCGTCGCCCAGGCCATGGGCGGATCCATGTCGACCAACCGGGACGCGGCGCGGGCACCCGGGGGGTCCGGCCGCGGGCGTCGGCTGACGGGCGGGGCGCGTTCGTCGGCGGCGCACTCCTCGTGCGGGCCGTGACCCAGGGCCCGGCGGGGGAGCGGCTGCCCGGAATCTTCCCGGACCACCAGCTGACGCCGTGACGTGAGGTGGCATGACGTGACACGGGCGGCCGGCGCGGGAACGCCGTACCGCCCGCGTCCACGACGCCCGCACCGTCCGACGCATCGGTCCGCTCCGGACGAGGGCCAACCCGGCCCGGCCCGGACCTGAGCCCGGCGCGGCACGGAGCGGACCGGACCCCGTGCCGGGTGGGACCCCGTGCCGGGTGGGACCCCGTGCCCGACCGGACCCCGGCCCGGCCCGGACCGGACCTGAGCCCGGCGCGGCACGGAGCGGACCGGACCCTGTGCCGGGCGGGACTCCGTGCCGGGTGGGACCCCGTGCCCGACCGGACCCCGTCCCGACCCGGCCCGGACCCCGGCCCGGCCCGGACCGGAACCCGTACCGCACCACCAGGCGTCCGGGGCCCGGGCCCCGGACCGGCGGGTCGATGCCGGCCGCGGTCACCCGATGCCCTGCCGGTCCGGCTGGAGGGCGAAGGCGCGGTCCGCGGGCTCCGGCACGGCCCGCTCCACCGCCCGGACCAGCAGCGCGCGCTGCCGTACGAGCGGCTCCCGGCGGTCCGCGGGAACGACCCGGAGGAGATCGTCCACCCCGGCCAGCAGCCGTCGGGTGACCTGCGGACTGCAGGTCGCGCATCCCCGGATCTCGGCGAGGGCGAGGTCCACGAGCCGCGGCCAGTCCGGCACGGGCCGCACCAGCCGTACGGTGCCCGTACGGTCCCGGTGCACCGCGGTGCCGAGCGGGCGCGGCGCCACCGTCGCGAGGAACAGCAGGATGCGGTCCACGGCCTGCACCGCCGTCGTCGGGTCGTTCACGGAGGACGACAGGGCGCGCAGCGCGATGTCCGTCAACTGGCGCAGCCCGAAGGCGAGATCCTGGTGGAAGGTGCGTTCGGCGCTCACCGACACGAGGGAGTACGGCGCCGCCGGTCCCCGGCCCGGGACGCCGCCGTGCACGGCGAACACCGGCGTCCCCGGCACGACGAAGTCCCCGATCCCGGGGATGAGCCGCAGCGCGATCCCGTGCCGTCGCGCCGTACGGACCAGCCGGGCGATGTTCACGTCCCGCAGCACTCCCGGGGCGCCGCGATGGGTGAGCCGGGCGGTCTCGGGGCCGAGTCCGGTCGCCTCTCCGGCGGGGCCGGCCGGTGGCAGGTCGGCGACGACCCGCAGTGACTCCGCGGTGATCAGGTCGACGACGTGCCCCACCCGCATCAGCCTCAGCATGGCGTTCACGTACATCACGAACAGGACCACGCTCAGTGCCACCATCAGCAGCGTGAGGACGGACTGGACGACCGGCGTGGAGGACACCAGCGCGGGATCGGGCTGACTGTCGTAGGAGGTGAGGACGAGCAGCGACAGGACGAAGGTGGCCAGAAACACCGCGAAGGTGGCCTTGGTGATCCGGCTCCGCACGAACACCGACACGACGCGCGGGCTGAGCTGGCCGGCGGCCATCTGCACCGCGACCAGCGAGATGCTGAAGACGACGCCGATGAAGGTCATCATCGCCGCGCTGATGGTGGTGACCACGGTCTTCGCGTCGTCGGCGATCCCGTGCAGAGCGCTTACGGCGGCCTCGTCGCCGGAGTCGCGCAGCGCGGTCAGGATCGCGTCGTCCGCCGTCGACCCGGCCGCCCAGACCACGCACACCAGGACCAGGGCGACGGTCGGAGCGAACCAGAACGTGTCGCGCAGGTGCTCCCGCAGCGGCGACCACGTCCGGGGGCGCCGTCGCCCGGGAGGCGGGCCGGCCGTAGTGTTCCAGTCACCCATGGTGAGACTGTAGAGGCAGCGTCCGCTCCTCCAGGGGACCCCCGCCGGGGCGCGGATATGCAGGTGAAAGCCACTCCGAAAGCTTGGTATTGTTGTCCACGTCGCCGCGCGGAGCACCTCCGTCCAGGCGGCGGACACCTGGTCCGGGTGGCGGAATGGCAGACGCGCTAGCTTGAGGTGCTAGTGCCCTTTATCGGGCGTGGGGGTTCAAGTCCCCCCTCGGACACCAGCAGTTTTCCAGCAGGACCACGCACTGCGGGTCGGGAACCCTCCCGGTCCGCGTTTTTGCGTTCCACGCGGCCGTGACGCACCGTTTCCGGCCATCCCTGTCGCCCCGCCGTGTGCGGTCGTCGACCCGGCCGTGCCCTCGACCGGCGAACTGTAGGGTGAAAAACGGTAGTACAGACCATAGGGGGAAAGGTGGGCCATGCCCGTCGGCCGTAACGCCACGCTGTCACGCGCCAGTCGGCCGCCCCGGACGCCGGTTGTCGCCGGCCCGTGGTGGCGGGTCAGGGGCGAAGGCTGGATCGCGGTCGTGGCGGGCGTCTTCGTGCTGGCCCAACTCGCCCTCGTGCCACCGGGGATGGGCCTCGGCTGGGACGAGGCGGTGTACGTCAGCCAGGTCAGCCCGCATGTACCGAGCGCGTTCTTCAGCGCGCCCCGGGCCCGCGGCGTCCCGCTGCTGGTCGCACCGATCGCGTCGTGGTCCTCGTCCGTCACCCTGCTGCGGATCTACCTCGCGGTGCTGTCCGGCCTCGGTCTCCTCCTCGCGCTGCGCGCCTGGCGGGGCCTCTTCCCGGTGTGGGTGCGCGCCGTCGCGGGCGGCCTGTTCGCCTCCCTCTGGGTGACGGTCTTCTACGGCCCGCAGGCCATGCCGAACTACTGGGTCGCCGTCGGCGCCCTGGCCGGCACCGGCTGCTTCCTGCACGCCCAGGCCGACAGCCGTGACCGAAAGGCTCTTTGGGGCGTGGGTCTGAGCGCCGCCCTGATGGCCTGGATGCGTCCCACGGACGCCGTCTGGGCGGTCCTGCCGCTGCTCGCCCTGCTGGTGGCCGTACGGCGGTGGCGGCGCCCCGCACTGCTGGCGGCCCTGCTCGTGGGCCTGGCCGCCGGCGCTGCCGAGTGGGTCGTCGAGGCGTACGTGTCCTATGGCGGCCTGGGCCGGCGGCTGTCCGACGCCTCCGCGATCCAGGGCGGCCTCGGCTGGCACATAGCCGTCGCGGACCAACTGCGCAGTCTGGGCGGGCGGGCGCTGTGCCGTCCGTGCGGCGGCGCCATGCCCCATCCGGCCGTGACGCTGTGGTGGTTCGCGCTTCCCGTGTTCGCCGCCCTCGGGCTCATGATCGCCGTGCGGGCCCGGCGCATTCCGGCGACGCTGGTGCCGCTGGCCTGCGCCACGACGGTGGCCGTCCCCTACCTCTTCATGATCGGGTACGCCGCCCCGCGCTTCCTGCTGCCCGCCTACGCGCTGCTCGCCCTCCCGGTGGCCGACGCGCTCGTGCACCTGGTCGCCTCGACCGGCCGGTCCCGGCGGCCTGTCGTGGTGCTGCTGGTGGCGCTCGCACTGGCCGGTCACCTGGCGGTGCAGTACGTCGTGCTGGACCGCACCGTCCAGCGCACCGACGCCGCCCACGAGGACTGGGAGCGCACCGCCACCGCACTGCACCGGCTGGGCGTGAGCGCGCCCTGCCTGGTCACCGGCTACGAGAACATCCCCATCGGGTACTACGCCGGCTGCTCGTCGGCGTCGACCGGCGGCCACAACGCCAACACCACGGTGAAGGGCATCCGGAGGACCGCCAGGCGGATGCCGGTCGCCGTTGTGGTGGCCCCCGGCGGCCATCGGCCCCACTATGCCCGTTCCTGGACCCGCGACCGGGCGGGCGCCCTGCGCGTGTACCTGGCACCGGGCGTGGCACCGGAACCCCGGCCGTGAACGTCACCGGCACGGGTGACACGGCGGCGAAGGCCACCCGGCCTCCGCCTCCACGGTAGGGGCGCCCGCGCCCTCCCGCGGCAGCCCTTCCGCACGCTCCTCCAGGCGGTGGCCCCGGCACCCGGCGTTCGGTGGCACGCGGACGATCCGGCGCGGGCGTCCCGGCGACCGGGAAAACCCGGTGCCCCGCCCGACTCCGCTTCCCTACACTCACCACACGACCTGCGCGCCCCGTCACAGCGGCCCGTGCACGCCGTTCCAGCCCGACCAGTGAGGGGAGCCCGGCCGTGCGTGACCACACCGCCGTCGTCGTTCCCCGATCCCGGTACGAGGTGATCCTGGTGTGCTCGTCCGCCCGGTGCCCGCTGCGCGGCCGGCACCGGAAGCCGTGACACAGATCTGACGCCGACCGGCCGCAACCGGTGGTCCCGCAGCCCGTCCTCATACGTCGCCGCGTGAACCCCGCCTGCCTGTACCTTCCATGACGATCCGTCAGAGTCCGGCCATCGCGCTGCCCCTTTCCCGAACGACCGAAAGGCCATGGGCCGTGCGCACCCACAGCAACCCGCTCACCTCCGTCCGCAACCTGGGCATCCTCGCCCACGTCGACGCGGGCAAGACCACCGTCACCGAGCGGATCCTCTACGCCACCGGAACCACCCACCGGCGGGGCGAGGTCCACGACGGCACCACCGTCACCGACTTCGACCCGCAGGAGCGCGACCGGGGCATCACCATCTTCGCCGCGGCGGCGAGCTGCGACTGGGACGGTCACCGCCTCAACCTGATCGACACGCCGGGACACGTCGACTTCGCCGACGAGGTGGAGCGTTCGCTGCGCGTCCTCGACGGCGCGCTCGCGGTGTTCGACGCCGTCGCCGGGGTCGAGCCGCAGAGCGAGTCGGTGTGGCGGCAGGCCGACCGGCACGGCGTGCCGAGGATCGCGTTCGTCAACAAGCTCGACCGCGCGGGCGCCGACCTCGACACGGCCGTCGCTTCGATCCGCGAGCGGCTGCACCCGGCCCCGCTGGTGGTGCAGGTGCCGATCGGGACGGAGCACGGCTTCACCGGCGTCGTCGACCTGCTCCGGCTCCGGGCGCTGACCTGGGCCGACGCGAAGGACGGCGTCGAGGAGGGCCCCGTACCCGAAGGTCTGCTGGAGGAGGCGCGGCGACGGCGGCGGCTGCTGGAGGAGGCGGTGGCGGAACTCCACCCCGGCGCGCTGGAGGAGTTCTGCGAGCGCTCCGCCCTCACACCGCGGACCCTCGCCGCGGCCCTGCGGGATCTCACCCGCAGCGGCGACGGACTCGTGGTGCTGTGCGGCTCCGCGTACCGCAACCGCGGGATCGAGCCGCTGCTCGACGCCGTCGTGGCGTACCTGCCGTCCCCGCTCGACGTGCCCGCCGTACGCGGTACGCACGACGGGACGGAGCAGGAACGGGTCGCCGACCCGGCGGCCCCGCTCGCGGCGCTCGCGTTCAAGGTGAACGCGACGGCGACGGGACGCCTGACGTATCTGCGGATGTACTCGGGAACGCTGGAGCGGGGGGACACGGTGTGGGACGCGGGCGCGGGGCGCGCCGAGCGTGTCGGGCGGATCCTGCGGGTGCAGGCCGACCGGCACGAACGGCTGGAGCGGGCGGTCGCGGGCGACATCGTGGCCGTGGCCGGGCTGAAGTCGGTCCGGGCCGGCGCGACGCTGTGCGCGCCCGGGGCGCCGCTGCTCCTCGAACCGCCCGGTGTCGCCGAGCCGGTGGTGTCCGTGGCCGTCGAGGCGCGCGGCGCGGGCGACGGCGACCGGCTGGCCACGGCGCTGGCGAGACTCGCGGAGGAGGACCCGTCCCTGGTGGTCGGGACCGACCCCGAGACGGGCCAGACGCTGGTGTCGGGCATGGGTGAACTGCACCTGGAGGTGGCGGTGGAGAAACTCCGGCGCGCCCACGGGCTGGAGGTCACCGTCGGCCGGCCTCGGGTGTCCTACCGCGAGACGGTCGCCCGAGGGGTGTCCGGTCTGGTCTTCCGGCACGTCAAACAGGACGGCGGGGCAGGGCAGTTCGCCCATGTCGTCCTCGACGTGGAGCCGCTGGAGCAGGGCACCGGGTTCGAGTTCCGGTCCGCCGTGGTGGGAGGGCGGGTGCCGCAGGAGTACGTCCGCGCGGTCGAGGCCGGCTGCCGGGACGCCCTCGGTGACGGGCCGCTGGCCGGTCATCCGGTGACCGGGGTGCGCGTCACCCTGACCGACGGGGCGACCCACGTGAAGGACTCCTCGGAGGCCGCGTTCCGCACCGCGGGCCGTCTCGGTCTGCGGGAGGCCCTGCGCGCCGGCGCGATGGCGCTTCTCGAACCGGTCGCCGAGGTGACGGTGACCGTGCCCGAGGACGCGGTCGGCGCGGTGCTCGGCGACCTGGCGGCCCGGCGCGGCCGGGTCCGCGGTTCCGTCGCCCGGAGCGGCACGGCGGCCGTCACCGCCACCGTGCCGCTGGCCGAACTGTTCGGCTACGCGACCCGGTTGCGCGGCCGCACCCAGGGCCGCGGCACCTTCACGGTCCGGCCCGCCGGCTACGCGCCGGCGCCGGCCGGGGCACCGGCGCGGTAGGTGCCGGGCGGCTCCTGTCCGTGTCCCCGAAACCGGGGGTGCGGACGGGAGCCGCCGCGGCGGGCACGTCAGGGGTAGGACACCACCGTCGACGGCACGGTGGAGGTGCCCGAAGTGGGCGTCCCGGTCTCGTTGGGGACCCGCTCGTACCGGCCGGATCGAAGTCGAGGGCGTTCGGGGCGAGGTCGCCGCCGCCGGGCAGCGCGCGGACGCGCCCGGACCTCGGGGCCGCCGCTGCCGGCACGGCCGGGAGCGCGGCGAGCGTGGGGACGGCTGCGGCGGCGGCGAGCGCGGTGCGGCGGCGCTCGGCGGACGGGTCGGGGGGTGGGGCATGGGGCGGCTCTCCCGTTCGGGAAGTGAACGGGAGGCGGACTGGGAGCGCTGTCTCGCCGGGAGATGCCTCAACTGACCGAACGGGTGCGTCAAGAGGTGCGACCGGAGTCGCGCAAGGTGTGCCGCACCCCTTGACGGGACCGCCTTCCGAGGTTTAACTCACGTCCTAAATTAAGCCGTGAAAAACTCCGGAAGGGACACCCGGGAGCCATGCGCAGCATCCGAACCGCGGCCGTAGGCGCCGTCACCCTCTCTCTCGCGCTCGCCGCCTCGGCCTGCGGCGGCGGTTCGTCGACGGGCGGGTCCGACGACTCGCCCAAGACGCTCACCTACTGGGCCTCCAACCAGGGCGCCAGCATCGAGGTCGACAAGAAGGTCCTCCGGCCCGAGCTCGACAAGTTCGAGAAGCAGACGGGCATCAAGGTCAAACTGGAGGTCGTCCCCTGGTCGGACCTGCTGAACCGGATCCTCACCGCGACCACCTCCGGCCAGGGCCCCGACGTCCTCAACATCGGCAACACCTGGAGCGCCTCGCTCCAGGCCACGGGCGCGCTGCTGCCGTGGGACGCGAAGAACCTCGCCGCGATCGGCGGCCGGGACCGCTTCGTCGACTCGGCGCTCGGCTCCACCGGGGCCCAGGGCAAGGACCCCGCCGCCGTGCCGCTGTACTCGATGGCCTACGCCCTCTACTACAACAAGAAGGCGTTCGCCGACGCCGGGATCGCGAAGCCGCCGGCCACCTGGGACGAGCTGATCGCCGACGGCAAGAAGCTGTCGAAGGACGGCAAGTGGGGCCTCGGCGCGGAGGGTTCGAACCTGTCGGAGAACATCCACCACACCTTCGTGTTCGCCAAGCAGCACGGCGCCGACTTCTTCACCGCCGACGGGAAGGCCGACTTCACCAACGACGGGGTCGTCACCGCCGTCAAGCAGTACGTCGACCTGATGGCCAAGGACAAGATCATCGCGCCGGGCAACGCCGAGTACGCGCAGAACCAGTCCGTGAGCGACTTCGCCAAGGGCAAGAACGCGATGCTGCTGTGGCAGTCGGCGTCCGCCAACCTCACGTCCCAGGGCATGAGCGAGGCCGACTACGGCATCGCGCCCGTCCCCGTCCAGTCCGGCACCCCCGGCACCGGCGCCAACGTCAACTCCATGGTCGCCGGCATCAACCTGGCCGTCTTCAAGAACACCCACAACCTCGACGGGGCGCGGAAGTTCGTGAAGTTCATGACCGGTGACGCGGAACAGAAGATCCTCAACACCGCGTACAGCTCCATCCCGCCGGTGAAGACCGCCCAGTCCGACTCCGCGTTCAACACCCCGGCCAACGCCGTCCTCAAGAACACCCTGGCCGGCAGCGCCGCCGCCCTGCCCCAGGTCGCCGACGAGTCGCAGTTCGAGACCGCGGTGGGCACCGCCGTCAAGGACCTCTTCGCCGACGCGGCCGCCGGACGCGCCATCACCGAGGAGTCGGTGAAGGCGAAGCTCGCCAAGGCGCAGCAGCAGATGCCGGCGAAGTGAGCGACGCCGTGACGACCACTGCCACCGCGGAGGCCGCCGTGACCGGGAACCCGGCCGGTTCCTCCGCGGCGGCGGCGCCGGGACCGCGCCGCCGCCGCGGCGGCCGGATCCGCCGCGCCGGACTGCCGTACCTGCTGCTCCTGCCCGCCCTGGTCCTCGAACTCCTGGTCCACCTGGTGCCGATGGTGATCGGCATCGTGATGAGCTTCAAGGAGCTCACGCAGTTCTACATCCGCGACTGGGGCACCGCCCCCTGGTCCGGCCTCGACAACTACTCGGTGTCGGTGGACTTCGACGCCCCCGTCGGCAAGGCGCTGCTGCACTCGTTCCTCGTGACCGTCGCCTTCACGCTGCTGTCGGTCGCCCTGTGCTGGCTGATCGGCACCGCCGCCGCGATCTACATGCAGGACACCTTCCGAGGCCGCGGCCTGCTGCGCGCCCTGTTCCTCGTGCCGTACGCCCTGCCGGTCTACACGGCCGTCATCACCTGGGTGTTCATGTTCCAGCACGACAACGGCCTGGTGAACCACGTCCTGCACGACCAGCTGCACCTCACCGGCAAGCCGTCCTTCTGGCTCATCGGCGACAACGCCTTCTACGCCCTGCTCACCGTGTCGGTGTGGAAGGGCTGGCCGTTCGCGTTCCTCATCGTCATGGCCGGCCTGCAGAACATCCCCCGGGAGCTGTACGAGGCGGCCGCCCTGGACGGCGCCGGGATGTGGCAGCAGATCCGCCGCATCACGCTGCCGTCGCTGCGCCCGGTCAACCAGGTGCTCGTCCTGGTGCTGTTCCTGTGGACGTTCAACGACTTCAACACGCCGTTCGTGCTGTTCGGCCGGACGGCCCCGGAGGCGGCGGACCTCATCTCGGTCCACATCTACCAAGCCTCCTTCGTGACCTGGAACTTCGGCACCGGCTCCGCCATGTCCGTCCTGCTCCTGCTGTTCCTGCTCGTCGTGACGGGCGCCTACCTCGTACTCACCTCACGCGGACGGAGGGCCACCACCGATGCCTAGCTCCCCGGCCTCCCCGATGGCCCCGCCCCGGTCCTTCCACTGGTCCCGGCGGATCTTCCTCACCCTGCTCACCGGCTTCGTCCTGCTGCCCGTGTACGTCATGGTCTCCAGCTCCCTCAAGCCCCTCGCCGACGTCACGGGCAAGTTCCGCTGGCTGCCCAGCGGCCTCACGCTCCGGCCGTACGTCGACATCTGGTCCACGGTCCCGCTCGCCCGGTACTTCGTGAACTCGCTGATCGTGGCCGGCGCGGCGACGGTCTGCTCGGTGGTCATCGCCGTCTTCTCCGCGTACGCGGTCAGCCGCTACGACTTCCGCGGCAAACGCGTGTTCACGGTCACCGTCTTGTCGACCCAGATGTTCCCCGGCATCCTCTTCCTCCTCCCGCTGTTCCTCCTCTACGTCAACATCGGCAACGCCACCGGCATCGCCCTGTTCGGCTCCCGCGGCGGCCTGATCCTCACGTATCTGACCTTCTCGCTGCCGTTCTCGATCTGGATGCTGATCGGGTACTTCGACTCGGTGCCGCGCGACCTGGACGAGGCGGCACTGGTGGACGGCTGCGGACCGCTCGGCGCGCTGTTGCGGGTGGTGGTGCCGGCCGCGATCCCCGGGATCGTCGCGGTCGCCGTCTACGCCTTCATGACCGCCTGGGGCGAGGTGCTCTTCGCGTCGGTGATGACCAACGACACCACCCGCACCCTCGCCGTCGGGCTCCAGGGCTACTCCACGCTCAACGACGTGTACTGGAACCAGATCATGGCCGCCTCGCTGGTCGTCAGCCTCCCCGTGGTCGCGGGCTTCCTGCTGCTCCAGCGCTACCTCGTCGCCGGACTGACGGCGGGTGCCGTCAAGTGACCGACTCCGCCGCACACAAAGGGACTTCAGTGACCATCGACCTCGCCGCACTTCCGCACGACTTCCTGTGGGGCACGGCCACCTCGGCGTACCAGATCGAGGGAGCCGTGGCGGAGGACGGCCGTTCGCCGTCGATCTGGGACACCTTCTCGCACACCCCCGGCAAGATCGCGGGCGACGACCACGGCGACCTCGCCTGCGACCACTACCACCGCTGGCGCGAGGACATCGCGCTGATGCGCCGGCTCGGCACCAACGCCTACCGCTTCTCCGTCGCCTGGCCGCGCGTGGTGCCGGGCGGCGACGGGCCCGTCAACGCCAAGGGCCTCGCCTTCTACGACGAGTTGGTCGACGGCCTGCTGGAGGCGGGCATCACCCCGTCCGCCACCCTCTACCACTGGGACCTGCCGCAGGCCCTCCAGGACCGCGGCGGCTGGCCGGAGCGGGCGACGGCCGAGCACTTCGCCGCGTACGCGTCCGCCGTCGCCTCCCGCCTCGGCGACCGCGTCACCCACTGGGCCACCCTCAACGAGCCGCTGTGCTCGGCCTGGATCGGCCACCTGGAAGGCACCATGGCCCCCGGTCTGACCGACCTGACGGCCGCGGTCCGCGCCTCCTACCACCTCCTGCTCGGGCACGGCCTCGCGGCGCAGGCGATCCGCGCCGCGGTCCCGGACGCCGAGGTCGGCATCGTCAACAACCTGTCCACCGTCCACCCGGCCACCGACCGGCCCGAGGACGTCGACGCCGCCCGCCGCATGGACGGCCACACCAACCGCTGGTGGCTCGACCCGGTCCACGGCCGCGGCTTCCCGGCCGACATGCGCGACCTCTACGGCGTGGAACTCCCCGAGCAGGCAGGCGACTTGGCGACGATCGCCGCCCCGCTGGACTGGCTGGGCCTGAACTACTACTTCCCCGCGACGGTCGCCGACGACCCCACCGGGCCGGCACCGCACGTCCGTTCCGTGCGCCGCCCCGGCGTCCCGCGCACCGGCATGGACTGGGAGATCGACGCGAGCGGCATCGAGGCGCTGCTGCTCCGGCTCACCGACGACTACGGCGCCCGCAAGCTGTACGTCACCGAGAACGGCTCCGCCTTCCCGGACGTCGTACGCCCCGACGGCACCGTCGAGGACCCCGAGCGCCAGGACTACCTGGCCGGCCACCTCGCCGCCTGCGCCGCCGCGGCCCGCAAGGGAGCCCCGCTGGCCGGCTACTTCGCCTGGTCCCTGCTGGACAACTTCGAGTGGGCGTACGGCTACGAGAAGCGCTTCGGCCTCGTCCACGTGGACTACCGCACCCAGACCCGCACGATCAAGGGCACCGGCCACCGCTACGCGGAGATCATCCGGGGCCACCGCGAACGCCGGCGTGACGCGGCCTGAGACCCACGGGGGCGACGGGGGAACGGCCGGTGGGCGCGGGTGCGGGAGCCCGCCCCGCCGGCCGGTGTCGCGACCGGCCCGGCACCCTCAGGGAGCGGTCACCGGCCGGCCGCCGCGAGTCGCCCCGCCCCCCGGGACGCGCGTGCCGGCCTGCCCGGCTTGACCCTCGACCTGGTGCAGGGCACAGAGTTCCGGGTGTGGAGAGCGAGATGCGCAGCATCGGAGATGGCCCGGGACAGTGGGCTGAACGTGAGCGCCCTGCGGTTCTACGACCGCGCCGGGGTGCTGGTACCCGCGTGGGTCGACCCGGTGACCGGCTATCGCTGGTACGAGGCCGCTCAACTGGACGAGGCCCGGCTGCTGGCCCGGTTGCGCCGGGCCGGTATGCCGCTGCCGGACGTGCGGCTGGTACTGGCCGGCTGGTCCGGCGCGGACACCGACCTGGTGCGCGAGCTGCTGCGGGCCCATCTGCGCCGCCTCGAACAGGGGCTGTCCGATGCCCGCGGCGAGTTCTCCACGGTCCGAACGCTACTCGAGGACAGAGGACGACCCATGACCACTCCGCTCCGTACCGCCGTCATCCGACTTGACGTCCCGGCAACCGAGTTGGGGGCCGCGCTGGACGCGGTCCGGTTCGCCGCCAGTACCGATCCGGAGCTGCCGATGCTCGGTGGCATCCTGTTCGACGTGGAGGACGGGGCACTGCGCCTCGTGACCACCGACCGGTACCGGATGGCCGTAGCCCACGCGACTGCCACCGGTCATGACGGGAGCCGTACGCAGGTCATCGTGCCGTTGCCGCTCGCCGACGCGATGCGCGCGCTGCTGAGCGGTGAGCAGCACGCCCGACTGGTCCTGGAGGACGGCCGGATGACGCTGGAGACCGGGGACCGGCGCACGACCGGGCAGTGCCTCGACCACGACTTCCCCGACTACCGCCGTCTGGTCCGGCTGCCGGCCGGGCGCCGTGCCCCCGTCGACGTGCCGGCCTTCCGCGAGGCGGTGCTGACCGGCCCCGTCCGCCAGGGCGAGGGGCGGGAGCCGGACGGCGTGTCCTGCGACCTGAGCGTCCTCAAGGTGACGGCGGAGAACACGGTGGTCGTCTGCGAGGACGGCGCCACCGACCCGGACCAGGTCGCCGTCAACCGGGAGTTCTTGCTCGACGCGCTCGCCGCCGGAGCCCGGGACCGGCTGAACGTGGAACTCGGCACCTCCACAACACCCCTGGTGATCCGCCGGCCCGACAGCGAGGAGACGTTCTCGCTCCTGATGCCGGTCCGTCTGGAGGACTAGGGCCTCCCGTCTCGATCAGGCCGAGCTCGCGGGGTGCGGCCGAAAGACCCCGGGAGCTTCGGACTCCGGCGGCCGGCGGCATCGGCACGGCTACCGCCATCGCCGTCGTCAGGAAGCGATCCGCTCCCGCTCCGGCATCAGTTCCAGGACCTCCGCCAGGCACTCCTCCTCCATGCGGGAGGTGCGCCACAGCCACACGACGTCCCGGCCGAACGACCAGACCAGCAGCGCCAGCGCCACCGCGACGACCGCGAAGGTGCCCGTGTACGGCAGCAGTGCCGACGCGCCCAGCAGCAGGAGCACGCCCTGGAGCGCGGCCACCGTCTTGCGGGCCGTGCTCGGGGGCAGCGGCGCGTTCAGCCAGGGCAGGACGCGGGCCGCGGCGACGAAGGCGTACCGCATGCCGCCGATCAGCAGGACCCACGGGCCCAGGGACATCGAGACGTACACGCTGAGCACCAGGATGAGGAACGCGTCGACCTCCATGTCGAACCGCGCGCCCAGCGGGGTGGAGGTGCCGGTGGCGCGGGCGACCTTGCCGTCCACGCCGTCGAGGATCAGCGCCACCGCCGTCAGACCCACGAACAGCGTCACCGGCGGCGAGCTCTCGAAGGAGTCCGCGACCAGCGCCGTCACACCGCCCACCAGGGTCGCCCGGCCCAGCGTCACCCGGTTGGCCGGGCCGAAGGTCCGCGGCCGGGTGCGGTGCAGCGCCCGGGAGAGGACCGCCCAGGTGGCGATGGCGAAGGCGAGTCCGGTCAGCCAGCCCGCGGGCCCCATGCCTATCGCCGTGCCGAGCAGAGCCAGCAACAGGACCTGCACGCCCGCCCCCACAGCGGTCTCCTGCTGGACCAGCCTTGCTTCGTACGTGTTGTTCAGGGCCACCGCACATTCCTCCGGCCAGGTGACAGATTTGATCAAGGCCGCGTACTGTGCGCGACCTGTGCACTCCTCGGTACGTGCACCGGTTGCCGATCGTTCAGGAGGACGCCGATGAAGCGCTCCGCACGCGCCTTTTGGCTCAGCTCTCCCGGCCGGGGGGAGGTCCGGGACGTCACCCTGCCGGACCCCGGGACGGACGAGGTCGTCGTCCGCTCGCTGTGGTCCGGAGTCAGCCGCGGCACGGAGACCCTCGTCTTCCGGGGCGGGGTGCCCGAGAGCCAGCACGCGGCCATGCGGGCGCCGTTCCAGGAGGGCGACTTCCCCGCACCGGTGAAGTACGGCTACCTCAACGTCGGTGTGGTGGAGGAGGGGCCGGCGGACCTGGTCGGACGGACCGTGTTCTGCCTCTATCCGCACCAGACGCGGTACGTCGTCCCCGCGAGCGCCGTGACGCCCCTGCCCGAGCACCTGCCCGCCGCACGCGCGGTCCTCGCCGGCACCGTCGAGACGGCCGTCAACGCGCTGTGGGACGCGGCGCCCCTGGTCGGGGACCGGATCGCCGTGGTCGGCGGCGGTATGGTCGGCTGCTCGGTGGCCGCCCTGCTGGGCCGCTTCCCGGGGGTCCGGGTCCAGCTGGTCGACGCCGACCCCGCCCGCGCGAAGATCGCCGAGGCGCTCGGTGTGGGCTTCGCCCTCCCCGCCGACGCGCTCGACGGGTGCGACCTCGTCGTCCACGCCAGCGCCACCGAACAGGGCCTGGCCCGCGCGCTGGAACTGCTCACCGCCGAGGGCACCGTCCTCGAACTCAGCTGGTACGGCGACCGCCGGGTCAGCCTCCCGCTGGGCGAGGCGTTCCACTCCCGCCGGCTCGTCATCCGCAGCAGCCAGGTCGGCAGCGTGTCCCCGGCCCGCCGCTCCAGCCGCACCTACGCCGACCGGCTCGCGCTCGCCCTCGACCTGCTCGCCGACCCGGCGCTCGACGCTCTCGTCACCGGGGAGTGCGCCTTCGAGGAACTGCCCGACGTGCTGCCGCGCCTGGCCTCCGGCGAGATCCCCGCACTGTGCCACCGGGTCCGCTACGACGACGCCGGGTGACGGACCCGTTCCGTCCGGTACGGCCGGAGCCGCCCCGCGGCGCCTGACCTGAGAAAAGGGTGAGGAACGGCTGAACAAGGGGAACCGAGGAGCCGTACTAGACGGCATCCCCGGCAGCGATCGGCGGGGGATCAGAGGCGCCGCACCTGGAGGGTCGTCCGTTGTTCAGCATCACCGTCCGCGATCACATCATGATCGCCCACAGCTTCCGCGGCGAGGTCTTCGGTCCCGCGCAGCGTCTGCACGGAGCGACCTTCCTGGTGGACGCCACCTTCCGGCGCGAGCAGCTGGACGACGACAACATCGTCGTCGACATCGGTCTGGCCACCCAGGAACTCGGGGCCGTCGTCAGCGAGCTGAACTACAGAAACCTCGACAACGAGCCCGACTTCGCGCACGTCAACACCTCGACCGAGTTCCTGGCCAAGGTCATCGCCGACCGGCTCGCCGACCGCGTCCACAAGGGCGCGCTGGGCGAGGGCGCCAAGGGCCTGGCCGGGCTCACCGTCACGCTGCACGAGTCGCACGTCGCCTGGGCGAGTTACGAGCGTGCGCTGTGACCGACACGACCCTGGAGAAGGCCGCGCTCGGCTATGTGCCCGTGCAGCAGCCCGTCCTGAAGAACGCCGAGATCATCCCCATGTCCCTGCGCTCCGTGCACTTCGTGATGCCGGGCAGCGTCAACGACGCGACCGCGCCGAGCGGCGGCAACGCCTACGACCGGCGCGTGTGCCTGGACCTGCCGGGCTTCGGCTGGCAGGTCCACCGGCACCTGGCCGAGGGCGACTGGCCGCGGCCCGCTCAGGCCGACCGCGCCCAGCTCGCCCGCACCCTGCGCGAGCTGCCGGACGGCACGGTCGTCCTGCTCGACGGGATCGTCGCCTGCGGGGTCCCGGAGATCGTCGTCCCCGAGGCGCAGCGGCTGCGGCTGGCCGTCCTGGTGCACCTCCCGCTCGGCGACGAGCGGGGCATCGACCCCGCCGTGGCCGCGGAACTCGACGCGCTGGAGCGCACGGTGCTGCGCGCGGTGCCCGCCGTGATCGCCACCAGCGACTGGGCGGTCCGCCGCCTCGTCTCCCACCACGGGCTGGCCCCCGAGCGGGTCCATGTCGCCGCCCCCGGCGCCGACATCGCGCCCCTCGCCTCCGGCACCGACGGGGTCTCCCGGCTGCTGTGCGTGGCCTCGGTGACCCCGCGCAAGGGGCAGCACCGCCTGGTGGAGGCGCTGGCCACGGTGACCGACCTGCCGTGGAGCTGCGTCTGCGTCGGCGGCCTCGGCCACGACCCCGAGTACGTGGCCGGACTGCGGGACCTGATCAGGAAGCACGGCCTGCAGGACCGCCTGCACCTCGCGGGCCCCCAGGCCGGTGCCGAACTCGACGCCAGCTACGCCGCCGCCGACCTGATGGTCCTCACCTCCTACGCCGAGACGTACGGTATGGCGGTCACCGAGGCCCTGGCCCGCGGCATCCCGGTGCTGGCCACCGACGTCGGCGGGCTCCCGGAGGCCGTCGGACGCGCCCCCGACGGCGGGGTGCCCGGCATCCTCGTCCCGCCGGAGGACCCCGCCGCCCTCGCCGCGGAACTGCGCGGCTGGTTCGGCGAGGCGGACGTACGGCGCCGGCTGAAGGCGGCGGCCAGGGGCCGGCGAGCCGCCCTGGACGGCTGGGCGACGACCGCCCGCAGTCTGGCCGGAGTGCTGGGCCGGCTGCCGGGGGAACCCAGGAGGGTGGCATGAGGGAGACGACCATGACCCAGCACGGCGGAAAGATCGCGGCTCAGCCCGGACCCCGGGAGGCCGCCGACCACGCGGACTCCGTCATCGCCGGCGCGGGCCCCACCGCCCGCCCCGGCGAGCGCGCCACGGTGCGGCTGCGCGACGCCGGCCCCGACGAACAGGCCCGCTACGCACCCGAGTGGCTGGAGCTGCGCGAGGGCGCCGACGCCGGCGCCCGCTCGGGCGACCTCCTCGACCCGCTGCGCATCCGCCTCGCCAACCTGCCCGGCCGCAGCGAGGGGCTGGTCGTCCACGACCTGGGCTGCGGCACCGGTTCGATGGGCCGCTGGCTCGCCCCCCGCCTCGACGGCGCCCAGCACTGGATCCTGCACGACCGCGACCCCTACCTGCTGCACTTCGCCGCCGTCGCCTCGCCGCGCTCCGCCGCCGACGGCAGCCGCGTCACCGTGGAGACCCGGCGCGGCGACGTCGCCCGGCTCACCCCGGACGCCCTCGCCGGCGCGCAGCTGGTGACCGCCTCCGCGCTGCTGGACGTCCTCACCCGTGAGGAGATCGACACCCTCGCCACCGCGGTGACCGGAGCGGGCTGCTCGGCGCTGCTCACGCTCTCCGTGGCCGGACGCGTCGAGTTCGCCGACGCCGACCCGATGGACGCCGAGCTCGCCGAGGCGTTCAACGCCCACCAGCGGCGCGGCGGCCTGCTCGGCCCGGACGCCGTCACCGCGGCCTGCGAGTCCTTCTCCGAGCGCGGCGCCACCGTACGGCTGAATCCGAGCCCCTGGCGGCTGGGCCCGGCCGAGTCGGCGCTCACCGCGCAGTGGCTGCGCGGCTGGGTCGGCGCGGCCATCGAGGAGCGCCCGGAGCTCGAAGCGCGCGCCGACCGCTACCTGCGTGAACGCCTCGCCGCCTGCGCGGCCGGGGAACTGCGGGTCGTGGTCCACCACACCGACCTGCTGGCGCTGTCCCGGCCGACGGGCGGGGCGGCATGAGCGTGCAGACCGTGAAGACGCCGGTCGGCCGGCCCGCCACGATCCCGCTCGCGCGGCGGCCGGAACCCGCCGTCGCGGTGGTCGTCGCCGGTCCGCGCCCGTCGGCAGGACGGGCACCCGAGTCCGAGGGGGACGCGGGAGTCCGCTCCGACGCCGCGGTCTCCGCGGCCCGCGTCGGCGTGATCGTCACCGCGCCCCGCGCCGACGCGGCCCCGCGCCCCGCGGGGGCCGGAGCCGCCCTGCGGGCCGCGCTGGCCAAGCTGAACTCCCGCGCCGTGCGCACCCACTTCGGCACCGTCGCCGGTGTCGTGATCCTCGCCGTGCTGCTGTGGCGGCTGGGCACCGGCGTCTTCCTGGACGGGCTGCGCCGGATCGACGCCGTCAGCCTGCTCGCGGCGCTGGCGATCGGCCTGGTCACCACCGTGTTCAGCGCCTGGCGCTGGCAGCTGGTGGCCCGCGCGTTGCGCGTCCGGCTGCCCTTCGGCCCGGCCCTCGCCGACTACTACCGCGCCCTGTTCCTGAACGCGGCCCTGCCCGGCGGCGTCCTCGGCGACGTGCACCGGGCGGTACGGCACGGGCAGAGCGCCGGCGACCTGGGCCGCGGCGTCCGCACGGTCGTCCTCGAACGGGCCGCGGGGCAGGCCGCGCTGGCCGTGGTCGGCGCCGCCGTGCTCCTGACGATGCCGTCCCCGGTCCAGGCCGACGCCCGGCAGGCCGCCCCGCTGATCGGCCTCGCAGCACTGGGCGCGCTCGCGATCGTCGTGGCCCTGCGGATGAACCGGGCACCCTCCCGGCGAGGGCGGGCCCTGCGGGCGAGTCTGGCCGAGGCGCGCGAGGCCCTGCTGTCGCGCCGCAACGGACCGGGCGTCGCGCTGTCGTCCGCCGTGGTGCTGGCCGGCCACCTCGGGATGTTCGTGCTCGCCGCCCGCGTCGCCGGATCGGCCGCCTCGGTCGCCGTACTCCTGCCGCTCGCCGTCCTCGCCCTGCTCGCCATGGGCGTGCCGCTGAACATCGGCGGCTTCGGGCCCCGCGAGGGCGTCACCGCCTGGGCGTTCGGGGCCGTCGGCCTCGGCGCGAGCAGCGGCCTCGCCGTCGCCGTCGTGTACGGCGTCCTCAGCTTCGCGGCGAGCCTGCCCGGCGTCCTCGTCCTGGTCGCCCGCTGGGCCGCCGGACTGCGGGGCGGCTCCCGGCCGGACGAGCCGGCCCAGGAGCCCTGCCCCGCGGCCCGCGACGACTACTCCCGGCCAAAGCCGTCCTGTGAGGTGAGCAGGTCCAGGTACGCGCCGAAGGAATCCGCCAGGCTCGCCAGCAATTCCTTCCCCTTTTCCGCAGACCCCAGCGAGGGACGGCCTATGACACCTGAATCGGTGTAGCCGGACATACCGAGGGAGAGCAGATGGCGCCGGTCGTCCGCGACGAAATCGGAAGTCTCGTAGCCGGGACGGAGCAATTCGGGATGAGCGTGCAGAAGGATGGAGGTCTCGATTTCCCCCGCGTGCATGTCGGTGAGGAGCGAGGTCACGACCCCCGCCCGCTCACGCGCCGTCTCCCAGTCCTCCGCGGCCGGGAAGAGCGCCATGCGCTCGCCGCGGGCGGAGGATTCCTGAACGACGTTGCCCAGTACGTAGTTTCCGCCGTGTCCGTTGACCACCACCAGGCAGTCGACGCCGGACCGGCGGAGCGAGGCGGCGATGTCACCCACCACCGCGTGAAGGGTCACTGAGGAGATGCTGACGGTCCCCGGCCAGGCCGCGTGCTCGTGCGAGCAGGAGATCGTCACCGGAGGGAGGAGGTGCACCGGGTACGCCGCGGCGATCTCCCGGGCCACGGCACAGGCGACGAGCGTGTCCGTCGCCAGCGGGAGGTACCGGCCGTGCTGCTCGAAGCTGCCCACCGGAAGGACGGCCACCTGTCGTGGGACACCCGCCCCCCGCGCCCGTACGTCTTCCGTGGTGTCCGTCGGCAACATACCGTGTACCGCCGACCTCACCGGTGAATCACTCATTTCTCCACGGCCTTTCGTCTCTGCTTAGGAACCAGATCATGACAGACAACATTGGCGTACTCGGCAAGAAGTCCCCGCAGCGCACGGGCGTCGAACGCGTCGTGAATGCGCCGCTGCCCACCGTGTACGGGAAATTCGAGGCGGTCGGCTATCTGGACCACGACCGCGGTGACGAACAAGTGGCCCTGGTCTACGGCGACATCGGCACCGACGACGTGCTGACCCGACTGCATTCCGAGTGCCTGACCGGTGACGCGTTCGGCTCGCAGCACTGCGAGTGCGGCGACCAGCTCGCCTCCGCGCTGCGCGCGGTCGTCGCCGAAGGACGCGGCATCGTCGTCTACTTGAGAGGGCACGAGGGCCGGGGCATCGGTCTGCTCGGCAAGCTGCGTGCGATGGCGCTGCAGGCGGAGGGCCTGGACACCGTCGAGGCGAACCTCGCCCTCGGCCTGCCGGTGGACGCCCGCGACTACGGCGTCGCCGCCGAGATCCTGCACGACCTCGGCGTGCGCTCGGTACGCCTGATGTCCAACAACCCCCGCAAGCGTGAGGCGTTGGCCGAGCACGGCATCGAGGTGGCCGAGACGGTGCCGCTGCTGATCCCGCCGTGCGAGAACAACATCACCTACCTGCGCACCAAGCGGGAGCGGCTCGACCACGTCCTGCCGCATCTGGACGCCGTGGCGCACTGGTCCTGAGCCGCCCGCGCCCCGGCCCGGTCAGATCTCCTCCTCACAGGAACCCCCCACCACAGGGCCGGTGCCGGCAGCCGGGGCGCGGCAGCCGCCCCCGCCGCCGGCACCGACCAGGCCAGGCCAGGGAGACATGCCCGTGAACACGCAGGCCGCAGTCGTCGTCATCGGCGGCGGGGTGATCGGGACGAGCATCGCCTACCACCTGGCCCGGGCCGGGGTGCGCGACGTCGTCCTGGTCGAGCGGGACGAACTCGCCGCCGGTTCCACCTCGCGGGCAGCGGGCGGGGTCCGCGCGCAGTTCTCCGACGAGCTCAACATCCAGCTGGGAGCACGCAGCCTGGAGGCGTTCGGCCGGTTCGAGCAGGAGACCGGGCACGACATCGGCCTGCACCGGGTGGGCTACCTGTTCCTGCTGTCGACACCCGAGGACGTCGCCTCCTTCGAGGCGGGCGTGCGGCTGCAGAACTCCCTGGGCGTGCCCAGCCGCATGATCGACCCGGCGGCGGCCCGGCGGCTGTCCCCGCTGATCACCACCGACGGCCTGCTGGCCGCCGCCCACTCGCCCGACGACGGCCACTGCACCCCCGAGGCCGTCGTCCACGGTTACGCCGCCGCCGCCCGCGCGCACGGCGCCCGGATCCTGCGGCACACCGAGGTCACCGGCGTCGAACTGCGCGGCGACCACATCACGGCCGTCACGACCACCCTGGGCCGTATCGCCACCGGCACCGTCGTCTGCGCGGCCGGCGCCTGGTCCCGGGCCGTCGGCGCCATGGTCGGCGTGGACCTGCCCGTGCAGCCGCTGCGCCGCCAGATCGCCGTCACCGAGCCGCTGGCCGCACTGCCGCCCGCGTTCCCCATGACGATCGACTTCAGCACCAGCCTCTACTTCCACGCCGAGGGTCCCGGTCTCCTCGTCGGCATGTCCGATCCCGACGAGCGCCCCGGCTTCGCCACCGACACCCACGACCGCTGGATCCCCCGGCTGTACGCCGCCATGGAACGGCGCGCCCCCGCCCTGCTGGACCTGCGCCGCACCGGCGGCTGGGCGGGCCTGTACGAGGTGACCCCGGACCACAACGCCCTGATCGGCGAAGCGTCCACCGTCTCCCGTTTTCTGTATGCGACAGGCTTCTCGGGTCACGGTTTCCTCCAGGGGCCAGCCGTCGGAGAAGTCGTCCGCGACCTCTGTCTGGGCCGCGTACCCTTCGTGGACGTCAGCCCGTTGAGCGCCGGCCGGTTCGCGGCCGACGCCCCGCGTCCGGAGGTCAACCGCGTATGACCGAGCTGCATCTGTGGCTGCGCCACGAGGACCGTTCCACCGAGCGACGCACCCCGCTCGTGCCGTCCGACGCCCGGCGGCTGCTGGCCGAAGGCGCGACGCTCACCGTGGAGGAGTCCCCGCAGCGGATCTTCCCCGTCGAGGAGTACGAGGCGGCCGGCTGCCGGACCGCGCCCGCGGCCTCCTGGGTGTCGGCGCCCGAGGACGCCGTGATCCTCGGCCTCAAGGAACTCCCGGACCGGCCCGCCGTACTGGCCCACCGGCACATCTTCTTCGGGCACGCCTACAAGCGGCAGCCGGGCGCCGCGGACCTGCTCGGCCGGTTCGCCGCCGGGGGCGGCGCCCTCCTCGACCTCGAGTACCTGGTCGACGCCGACGGCCGCCGGCTCACCGCGTTCGGCTACTGGGCCGGCTACCTCGGCGCGGCCCTCGCCGTCCTGCACCACCGCGGCCGGCTGCCCGTGCCCCTCACCCCGACCGGCAGGAAGGCACTGGACGAGAGCCTCCGGCGCGCCGCCGGTGACCAGGAGTTCACCGCGCTGGTGGTCGGCGCCCTGGGCCGCAGCGGCCGGGGTGCCCGTGCCGCCTTCACCGCCGCCGGCGTCGACCCCACCTGCTGGGACCTCGCCGAGACGAGGGACCTGGACCGGCCGGCCCTGCTGCGCCACGACGTGATGGTCAACGCGGTCCTCGCCACCAGCCCCGTGCCGCCCTTCGTCCGCGAGGCGGACCTCGACGACCCGGCCCGCCGGCTGCGCACCCTGTGCGACGTCACCTGCGACGTCGGCTCGCCCCTCAACGTGCTGCCGGTCTACGACCGCACCACCGAGTGGACCGAGCCGGCCCGCCGGCTGCGCGAACGACCGCCGCTCGACCTCATCGCCATCGACAACCTGCCCTCCCTGCTGCCGGAGGAGTCCAGCACCGACTTCTCGGCCGCGCTGCTGCCCCAGTTGCTCGACTTCCCCGGCGGCGCGTGGGCGCGCTGCCTCGACCGGTTCCACCAGGCACTGGAGGAGGCCCGACGTGACTGACCGGGTTCCCGCGAGCGGCACCGTGCACTGGGTCGGCGCCGGCCTGTCCACCGGCAGCGGCCTGGCCGCGCTGTGCGACAGGGCCGCCGAGGTCCGGCTGTGGCACCGCACCGAGGAGCGTGCCGCGGCAGCGCTGGACACACTGGGCCTGGCCGGACGCGTCGCACCCCGCGCGTACACGCCGTCCGGGCTCGCGGCCGAACTGGCGCCCGGCGACGTCGTGGTGTCGATGCTGCCGGCGCCCGGGCACCCCGGGCTGCTGGCCGCCTGCGTGCGGGGCGGGGCGCACTTCGCGTGTTCGAGCTATGTCTCCGACGAGCTCGTCGCGCAGGTGCCCGGGGCCGCACGGGCCGGGCTCGTCGTCCTGACCGAGGCGGGCCTCGACCCGGGCATCGACCATCTCTTCGCGCACAGCCTGACCGGCCGGGCCAGGGTCGCGATCGGCGCCTCGACGCCCGGGACCTCCTACAGTCTCACCTCGTGGTGCGGGGGCGTGCCCGCGGTCCCCGACGACTTCCGGTACCGCTTCAGCTGGGCGCCCGCCGGGGTCCTCAACGCGCTGCGTGCTCCCGCCCGTTACCTCCAGGACGGCGCCGAGACCACCGCCGGGCGGCCGTGGGAGGCGACCCGGCGACTCGTCGTCGACGGGGAGACCTTCGAGGCGTACCCGAACCGCGACAGCGTGCCCTTCGTGGAGCAGTACGGTCTGCCGTCCGCCTGGCGGCCGCGCGACTTCGTCCGCGGCACGCTGCGTCTGGACGGCTGGCTGCGGGCCTGGGACGCCGTCTTCGACGAGCTGAAGGGCGGCGACGACGCCCGGATCGCCGCGCTGGCGGCCGAGTTGGCCGCCGCGCACCCCACCACGGAGGCCGACCGGGACCGGGTCGTCCTGGCCGTGTCCCTCGACGTCCGCGCCCCGCAGGGCCGGACCTGGTCGGGCCGCTACCTCCTGGACCTGGTGGGGGACGCGCGGGAGAGCGCGATGGCCCGCTGCGTCTCCCGTCCGCTGGCGCTCGGGGTCCGCCACATCCTGGACGGTTCCCTGCCGCCGGGCCTGAACCGGGCCGCGGAGAACGCGGCGCGGTCCGAGCGGTGGCTGGGTGAACTGGCCGAGGAGGGGCTCGACTTCACTCTGCGCGTCGACCAGCGGGAGTAGCGGCTCAGTCCAGGACCGCCTCGTGGACCAGCCGCTTGAGTTCCGGGTAGAGGGCGTGCGAGCCCTTCGGCCGCACCTGGGTCATGAACTGCACGGTGAGGTCGTGGACGGGGTCCACCCAGAACGTCGTCGTCGCCACCCCGCTCCAGCCGTAGGTGCCGAGTCCCGCCGGGGCCTCCGTCCGCTCGGGGTCGATCACCACGGAGACGCCGAGGCCGAAGCCGACCCCGTCGTTGCCGGGCCCGTCGTGCGCCGGACGGCTGCCGAAGGAGCGCAGGTCGGCGCCTCCGGGCAGCTGGTTGGACGTCATCAGGTCCACCGTCCGCGGCGCGAGCAGCCGGGTGCCGTCGAGCTCGCCGCGGCGGCGCAGCAGTTCCGCGAAGCGGTGCACGTCGTGGGCGGAGGCCACCATGCCGCCGCTGCCGGACAGGAAGCGGGGGCGGCCGTGCAGCGGCAGCCCGGGGATCGGCTCGATGCCGCCGCCCTCGGCGTCCCCGTACAACTCGGCCAGCCTGTGGCGCTGTTCGGGAGCCACGCAGAACCCGGCGTCCGTCATTCCGAGGGGGCCGAAGATCCGCTCGGCGAAGAACGTGTCGAGCGGCTGCCCGGACACCACCTCCACGACCCGGCCCAGGACGTTGGTGGCGACCGAGTAGTTCCACTCGGTGCCCGGCTCGTACTGCAGGGGCAGACGCGCGTACACGTCGACCGTCTCGGCCAGGGTCGAGCCCGGCACCACCGCCGACTCCAGACCGGCCTCGCGGTAGAGCGCGTCCACGGGGTGGTTGTGGTAGAAGGCAAAGGTCAGACCCGCCGTGTGGGTCATCAGGTGCCGGACCAGTATCGGCCCGTCGGCCGGGCGCGTCCGGAGGTCCGCGCCGAAGCCGCCGACGTACACCTGCGGGTCGGCGAAGGCCGGCAGGTGGCGGGCGACCGGGTCGTCCAGCGACAGCCGGCCCTCCTCGACCAGCAGCAGCGCGGCGACGGAGGTCACGGGCTTGGTCATGGAGTAGATGCGCCACAGGGTGTCGGCCTCGACGGGCAGCCCGGCGGCGAGGTCACGGTGGCCGTGCGCGGTGAGGTGGGCGACGCGTCCGCCGCGGGAGACGGCCACCAGGAATCCCGGCAGGCGCCCCTCGTCGACGTAGTGGGCGACGTGCTGGTCGAGCCGGTCCAGCGCCTTCACGTCCAGCCCGGCCTCGCCCGGGTCGACCTCTTGTCGCAGCAGTGCCATCGTTCTCCTCCGAAGTGCGTTCGTCGAGGTGCCGTCCGACCTACCCCGCCGGAATGCCCTCAGACCTCATCGTGGCGCAGGAACACGCGATCGGTCCCTCGGTTCGCGGTGATCGTCTCGCGGTGATCGTCGCGCGCCGCGCCGAACGGCCCCGGCAGAAGGGCCCCCGCCCCGGCGCCGGCCACCGCCACCCCGGCGAGGACCCCGAGCGGCAGCCCCGTCCCGGCCCGCAGCCCCATCAGCGCGGCCGCACCGGCCACCCCGAGCGCCGGCCCGACGTTCATCGCGGTCTGCTGCAGCCCGCCCGCCACCCCGGCCGACTCCACGGGCGCCCGCCGCACCACGACATGGGTGGCCGCCACCATCACCGTCCCGAACCCGGCCCCCAGCAGCCCGAACCCGGCGCAGAGCGCGGGGGTCCCGGAGGCCCGCGACAGCACCAGGACGCCGAGGGCGAGCACGGCCATCGCGGAGACGGTCGTACGGCGGGCACCGGCTCTGCGCAGCAGCACCGCGCCCCCGGGGGCGGACGCCACCATCAGCACCGCGAGCGGCAGGCTGCGCAGGGCGCCGCCGAGGGGGTCGAGTCGCAGGGTGTCCTGGAGCAGGTAGGTGCAGACGAAGAGTGTGCCGGACAGCGCCGCCGAGGCCGCGACCAGGACAGCGAGGGCGGCCGCCACGCTCACCGAACCGACGAGGTCCGGTGGCACCAGAGGGCTCGCGGTACGGCGTTCGTGCCGGACGAAGGCCGCGCCGGTCAGCACGAGCACCACGAGACCCCACCCGCTCCCGGCCGGCCGGCCGGCCCCCGGCAGGACGACGAGCGTGTGCACCAGAGCGGCCAGGCCCACCGCGAGCAGCAGCGCACCCGGCACGTCCAGCCGGGCGGAGGAGACCCGACGCGGTTCGGGCGCGGCGAGCGCGAGCAGTCCCATCAGCAGGGCGGGCCCGATGTTCACGAGGAACACCGCCCGCCAGCCCGCCCCGGTCACGAGCGCCCCGCCGAGGACGGGTCCGGCGGCGACGGCCAGCCCGATCGCCGCGGTGCGTACGGCGATCGGTCCCCGCAGCCGGTCGGGCGGGAACGCGGTCCGCAGCATCCCGAGCGTGGCGGGTTGCAGCAGTGCGCCGAACACGCCCTGGACGACGCGCAGGGCGATCACCCAGCCGATGCCGGACGCCAGGCCGATCCCGGCGGAGGCGACACCGAAGCCGGCCGTTCCGGCCGCGAACAGCCGCCGGTGCCCGTACCGGTCGCCCAGCCGTCCCGCGAACACCAGCAGCGCGGCCACCGCCACCAGATAGCCGGTACTGGCCCACTGCACCTCGGCGAAGGACGCGCCCAGGTCCCGGCGCAGGGTGGGCTGCGCGACGGTCAGGACGGTGCCGTCCAGCGCGACGATCGCCGCCCCGGCCACACTGCTCACCAGGGTGAGCCGCTGGTGCCGGGTCATGGGGGTCCTGGCCGGTACCGGCGCATCGGGTGACGGCGGGTGTCCATGAGCCGTACGGGTCATACGGCGGTCTCCGGGCCCAGGTGCGCGTCCAGGGCGGCCCGCAGGAAGGGCGTGAAGTCGGTCCCGCCCGCGGCGAGTTGCAGACTTCCCCAGCTCCACAGCTGTACCAGACCGTGCAGGTTCGCCCACAGGGCGCCCGCGACGAGCGGGGCGTCCGCGTCCGGGCGTACCCGGCCCACCAGGTCCACCAGCCGGCCGAACAACGGGAGGCTCGTGTCCCGCAGGCCCAAATGCCCGCTTTCCAGCAGGTCGTGACGGAACATCAGCTCGTACATGCCGCGGTTGTCCAGCCCGAACTCGAGGTAGCAGCGGCCCAGTGCCGTCAGCTGGGTGCGCGCGGGGGCCGTCCCGTCGCCGGCCGCCGCCGTGACGCGCTCGGCGAGGTCGGCGAAGCCGCGGCGCGCGATGGCCGACAGCAGCTCCAGATGGGTCGCGAAGTAGCGGCGCGGCGCCCCGTGCGAGACCCCGGCCCGGCGGGCGATCTCGCGGAGGGTGAGCGCCTGCACGCCCTCCCGGGCCACCAGATCCACGCCGGCCTCGACCAGCCGGACCCGCAGCCCCGTCTCCGAATCAGTCATAGACACTGTCTACCAGGGCGGGTAGACAGTGTCTACCCTCCGGACGGCGGTACGCCGGGAATGCTCCGCCCCGCCCGGCGGCTCTACCGGGTATGACTCAGGACGCGACGCAGGACGCACTGCTTCAGCTGCTCTCCGACACCGGCGGCGGGGTGCTCGTCACCCTGAAGCGCGACGGTCGGCCCCAGCTGTCGAACGTCACTCACCGCTACGACCCGGCCGAACGGACCGTCCGGGTCTCACTCACGGACGACCGTGCCAAGACCCGCAACCTGCGCCGGGACCCCCGCGCGTCGTACCACGTGACCAGCCCCGACCGGTGGGCCTACACGGTCGTCGAGGGCACGGCCGACCTCTCGCCCGTCGCGGAGGACCCGCACGATGAGACGGTCGAGGAACTCGTCCGCCTCTACCGCGACGCCGCCGGCGAACACCCCGACTGGGACGACTACCGGGCCGCGATGGTCCGCGACCGCCGGCTGGTGCTGCGGCTGCGGGTGGAGCGGGCCTACGGCATCCCGCGGGCCGGCGAGGGGAGCTGAGCGGACCGGAGCCCGGGTCGGCCGGGGTACGGGTCGGCGGCGTACGGGGCGGCCCGGTGGCGGGGAGCGGCCCGCGCGCTCCGGCCGCCCCTGAAACCGGCCGGAGCGCGCGGAGTCGGGCGGGCGCGGCCGTCCGCGGCCGTCTGCGGGACGGTGCTTTCCGCTTGTTCCGGCCGATGTTCTTGCGCCGCCCGCCATCTGTCAACGGTTCCAGAGCCGCCCGGTCACCGCTGTGCCACAGTCCTAGGGCGGCAGGCGCAGGGCCGACGGCCGATGGCCGGGGGAGCACCGGGTCCCTAAGCTTTTCCGCAGCTTGACCGTCCCGCGCACGCCACGAGAAGAGGACTTCATGCCCGTCAACGGCCGCAGCCACATCCGCGTCGCCCGCCCGTCCCGGGACCTGGCCGCGGCCGAGCGGTTCTGGGCCGGCGGTCTCGGCCTCGACGTGCTCTGGCGGGCCGAGGGCGGCGGCATCCCCGGGGAGCACGACCTGCTGATGCTGGGCTGGCCGGACGCCGGCTGGCACCTGGAACTCGTCCGGGAACCCGCCGACCCGGTCGAGCCCAGCCCCACCGAGGACGACCTCCTGGTGGTCTACGTCGACGGCCCGGTGCCGGAGGACCTGGTCGCCCGGCTGGAGGCGCACGGCGGGAAGCGGGTGCCCTCGCCCAACCCGTACTGGAACGAGTGGGGCGTCACCGTCGAGGACCCCGACGGCTACCGGCTGGTGCTGTGCGAGCGGGGCTGGAGCAGCGTCTGAGAACGGCTGCGTGACGGGCGCCGCGGAAGCGTCGCGGGACCTCCCCGCGCCGCCGCCGCCCTCGGCCCGCCGACCGCGACCGCCGACTGCATACCGGCGACGGCCGACCCGCATCCTCAGCGCGCCGACTGCATACCGGCGACTGTCGGCCCGCACCCTCAGCGCGCCGACCGCATACCGGCGACTGTCGGCCCGCACCCTCAGCGCGCCGACCGCCGGCTGCATACCGCCGACCGGCGCCTGAGCCCGCGCCGACCGTATGCCGGCGACCGCCGACCGCCGACTGCATACCGCCGACCGGCGCCTGAGCCCGCGCCGACCGTATGCCGCCGACCGTATACCGCCGACCGGCACCCTCAACCCGCCGACGCCCTCCGGCGACCGCAGGCCGCATACCGCCGCCCCCACCCAGGCGACCGCCAACCGGCAAGCAGAACGGCCCGGGTTCGCGCCCTTCGCGCGCGCGGTCGGACTCCCCCAGACGGTCGTCCTGGCCGACGACCTGACCCGGGAGGCGATCCTGGACGGCATCCGGGCGGGCCGGTCGTACGTGGCGG
>NZ_JBEXCW010000029.1:0-95566 GCF_040605435.1 Streptomyces sp. NPDC005574 | reverse complement strand
GCCGGGTCCGGGGCCGCACGCGTGGGCGGGCGGCGCCGGGTCCGGGACCGCACGCGTGGGCGGGCGGCGCCGGGTCGGGTGCGCCCGCCCGACCCGGCGGATCCGCTCGGTCCGCCGGCCTCAGCGTCGTCTGCGGGCCAGCATCAGGGCACCACCCCCGGCGACGAGAAGAAGCGTGGCCGCCGCGGCGGCGGTCGCCGGGCCGAGCCCGGTGCGGGCGAGTTCCTCGGCGAAAGGAAGGCGGGTGGCGGGGGCGCTGGGGAGGGTGGTGGTGGCGGGGGCGCTGGGGAGGGTGGTGGTGGCCGGAGCGGTGGCTGTGGGCGGGGGTGTGCGGGTGGCGGTGCCGGTCGTCTCGGGGCGCGGCTGCGCGTCCGACCGCGGGTCAGGGGCGGGGGCCGAGGCCGACGCGGAGTCGGCGGGGCTCGGGGTGGTGGGGTCGAGGGCGGGGTCGGAGTCGATGCCGAAGTGGTAGTCGTTCGACTGGCCGACCCAGTCCCCGTCATCGTCGTCCTCGTGCCGTTGTACGACGGCCGCGTTCAGGGTGACCTGGTTGGGCACCGCGTCCGAGGTGAGCGCGAGCCGGAGCTTGACGGTGACGGTACGGCGCGGGGCCACCGTGAAGCCGCTGAACCCGTCGAAGGCCCCGACCAGCTCGGCCTCGTCGGTCGCCACGAAACGGACCGGGTGCGGGTGGGCGCCCGCGTAGAACTCCAGCCGGGGCTGCCCGGGCTTGAGGGCGCGCTCCCTGTCGACGAGGACGACGACCGGGTGAATGCCGGTGCAGGGGCGGGCGGTGCTGTTGGTGAGGTCGAGGTACCAAGTTCCGTAGCCGCCGCCGGCCGCGTAGGAGTGCGGGCCGCCGTGGATACGGCTGACGAGCGGGAAGGCCCCTTCGCCGGAGGCGGCACAGTCCGGGTCCGCCCGCGCGTGGGCCGGAGAGGCCGGGACTGCTGCGGGGAGAAGCGCGGCGGCTGCTGCCAGGCAGAGGGACGTGGGCGTAGACAGTCGCATGAACACATGACCATGCCGGGCGGAACGGACGGAAGCGCGCCGCCGCTCCGGCCGCGGCCGGAAGTCCGCCCGATCAGCGGAAGCGGGTTGCTGTTGCTGTTGCTGCTGCTGCTGTTGCTGTTACCGCTGCCGCTGCCGCTGAACGGTGTCGCCCTCGCCGTCGCGTGAGGGGGCGGGCGCTGCCTCACGGGCGCCGGGCTGACGCGCCGCACAGGTGCGGGCCTCCCTCGGCCCACGGGGCATCGGGCTGGCGCGACCCCCTGGGTGCCGGCGCGGCGACGCCCGGGGCGAGTGCCGGCCCGCCGACGCCCGAGGCGAGTGCCGGCCCGCCGACGCCCGAGGCGGGTGCTGGCCCGCCGCCACCCGCTGGTACCGGCATCATGAGGCGCCGGCCCCCGCCGACCCTTCACGCGTCGGCGCGGCCGAACAGTGGGGCGAGGAGGAGGTGGGCCGCGCCCTCGGCGACTGCGCGGGGGCCGCCGGGCGCGATGCGGACCGGTACCGCCTGTCCGTCGCCACCCTCGCGGCGGGCGTGAGCGTCCAGGACGGCGGCGACTCCGCGTACGAACGTCCGCGGGTCCCCGGCGACGGTGCGGCCGCCGAGCAGGACGAGGTCGATGTCGAGCAGTCCGACGAGGTTCGCGGCGCCCGTCCCGAGCACGCGGGCCGCCTCGGCGGTCTCGCCCCGGGCGACCGCGGCCAGGCACAGGGCCTCGACACAGCCGCGGTTCCCGCATCCGCAGGGCGGCCCGTCCAGCTGGATGACCTGGTGTCCGAACTCCCCCGCGCCTGTCCTCGCGCCCCGGTGCACGGCCCCGCCGATCACGAGCCCGGCGCCGAGCCCAGTCCCGAGGTGCAGATAGGCGAAGGAGCCACCGCTCTCCCCACCCCGCCCGTCCCTCTGAGGCCCCGCGCCCTGGCGCTCCTCACCCTGGCGCTCCTCACCCTGGCGCTCCTCACCCTGGCGAGGCTCCCCGCCGGGAGCCCAAGCCGACTCCCCCTCCCGCTCCCCGGCCCGCTCCCCGCGCGCTTCGCCCTCCCGCCCCCCGACCGCCCGTCCCTCGCCGCCCACCGCCAGTCGTAGTGCCGCCGCGTTGGTGTCCTTGTCGATCACGACCGGCAGGCCGAGCCGTCGGGTCAGGGCGTCACGCAGGGGGAAGCCGTCCCACTCGGGGAAGCCTGTGACGCGGTGCAGGACGCCGTGGGTGTGGTCGAGGGGGCCGGGGAGGGCGACGCCGAGGCCGAGGACGGAGGCCGCGCGGCTGCCCGGCAGCGCCTCCGCCTCGCGGACCGCCTGGTCGATCACCGCGCCCGCGCCCGCTCCGAAATCGAGCGGTGACCGGCGTTCGGCGACCACCGCGCCGGTCAGGTCGCACAGCACGACCGTCGACTCGTCCCGGTCGAGGTGCAGCCCGATGGCGTGCCCCGCCTCCGGCACCAGCCGCAGGACCGTGCGCGGCTTGCCGCCCGTGGAGGCGCGGCGCCCCGCTTCCGCGGCGAGGCCGTCCTCCCGCAGCCGGGCGGTGATCTTACTGACGGCCTGCGGGGTGAGCCCGGTGCGTTCCGCGAGTTCGAGCCGGCTGATGCCCTCCCCGCCGGCCGTGCGCAGCAGGTCGAGCACCAGCGCGGTGTTGTGGCTGCGCACGGCGTCCAGGTTCGCGCCGGCCGGTCCACCTCGTGTGCTGTTCACCCCCGCATTGTCCCTCGCGCTTGCACTTTGGCAACAGCGTTGCCAAAGTGGACGGCATGACAGGTGCGACAGATACGACAGGTACGGCCGACACGTCCGACGCGTCCGGCGCCCTCCTCCGCGTGGGCCTCGTCGGCTACGGTCTCGCAGGCTCCGTGTTCCACGCCCCGCTGATCGCCGCCACCGAGGGCCTCATCCTGGACACGGTGGTCACCTCGAACCCCGAGCGGCAGGCGCAGGCACGCGCCGAGTTCCCCGACGTCCGCCTCGCCGCCGGCCCGGACGAGCTGCTCGGCCGCGCCGGCGAGCTGGACCTGATCGTCGTCGCGTCCCCGAACAAGACCCACGTCTCGCTCGCGACCGCCGCGCTGAAGGCCGGCGTGTCCGTGGTCGTGGACAAGCCGATCGCCGGTACGGCGGCCGAGGCGCGGGACCTCGCGGCGCTCGCCGAGGAGCGCGGCCTGCTGCTGTCCGTCTTCCAGAACCGCCGCTGGGACAACGACTTCCTGACCCTGCGCAAGCTCCTCGCGGAGGGCGCCCTGGGTGACGTGTCGCGCTTCGAGTCCCGTTTCGAGCGGTGGCGGCCGGAGCCGAAGGGCGGCTGGCGGGAGTCCGGCGACCCGGCAGAGATCGGAGGTCTGCTGTACGACCTCGGCAGCCACGTCGTCGACCAGGCTCTGGTGCTGTTCGGCCCCGTGACCGCCGTGTACGCCGAGTCGGACATCCGCCGCCCGGGCGCGCGGGCGGACGACGACACGTTCATCGCGCTCACGCACGCGAGCGGGGTGCGCTCCCACCTGTACGTGTCCGCGACCACGCCCCAACTCGGCCCGCGCTTCCGGGTGCTGGGCTCTCGGGCGGGCTACGTGAAATACGGCCTCGACCCGCAGGAGGCGGCCCTGCGCGAGGGTGAGCGTCCGGGTGGGACGGCGGACTGGGGTCTGGAGCCCGAGTCGCTGTGGGGCCGTGTCGGTGCCGGGGAGTCCCCGCCGACCGGCGGCGGCCGCCCCGAGCCGACTCTTCCCGGCGACTACCCCGCGTACTACGCGGCGGTGGCCGCCGCTCTCCGCGGCACCGGCGAGAACCCGGTGACCGCGCTGGAGGCGGCCGCCGCTCTCGACGTACTGGAGGCGGCCCGCCGCTCGGCCGACGACAAGGTGACGGTGACACTGTGACGCACCACCAGGGGGTCACCCCGAGGTTCCAGCCCGAGATCACCCCGAGCGTCGAGGAGCTGGAGGCACAGGAACGCCGCCTGGTGTTCCGCCAGTTCACTCCCGACGACGCCTGGGCGCTGGGTTCCCTGCTGGTCGAGCTGGCCCGGGAGCGGCAGGCTCCGGTCGCCGTCGACATCCACCGCGCGGGCCAGCAGCTGTTCCACGCGGCGCTGCCGGGCTCGACCCGGGACAACGACGACTGGATCGCCCGCAAGCGGCGGGTGGTCGAGCGGTACGGCGCGGCGTCGTACCTGGTGGGCGCGCGCTTCCGCGCCAAGGGCACGACGTTCGAGGAGGCGTCCCGCCTCGACCCGGGCATGTACGCGGCTCACGGCGGCTCCTTCCCGATCACCGTGGAGGGCGTGGGTGTGATCGGCGCGGTGACGGTGAGCGGCCTGCCGCAGCTCCAGGACCACCGGTTCGTGGTGGAGGCACTGGACCAGTACCTGAACCCGGACCAGGACCGGTAGGCGGCAGCCCCCGGGGGGATGCGACGGTCTCGCCCCCCTGGGGGCGCGGGGAACTGCGCGAACACCACAACGAGCCGGCACCCACCCCCACACAGCACCCCCACCCACCGACAGGGGCGCGGGGAACTGCGCGAAACCCACAACGCACCCGCACCCGCCCCCGCCCCCGCCCCCGCGGAGCGCTACGCCGACTTGAACACCTGCCGCTGCCTCCCCAACCCCCCGATCTCCAGCTCCACCACATCCCCCGCCCGAAGAAACGGCTTCGGCTCGGGCTGCCCGAGAGCAACCCCCGCCGGCGTCCCGGTGTTGATGACGTCCCCCGGGTACAGGGTCATGAACTGGCTGACGTACCGCACGACTTCCCCCACGGGAAAGATCTGCTCGGCCGTCGTCCCGTCCTGCTTCAGCTCCCCGTTGACCCACAGCCTCAGGGACAGGTCCTGCGGGTCGGGAACCTCGTCAGCCGTCACCAGCCACGGCCCGAGCGGGTTGAACGTCTCGCAGTTCTTCCCCTTGTCCCACGTTCCGCCGCGCTCGATCTGGAACTCCCGCTCGGACACGTCGTGCGCGACGGCGTACCCGGCGACATGCCCGAGCGCCTCCTCCGCCGACCCGAGGTAGCGGGCCGTACGGCCGATGACGACCGCGAGTTCGACCTCCCAGTCGGTCTTCACCGACCCCCGGGGCACGAGCACCGTGTCGTGCGGTCCGACCACCGTGTCCGCGGCCTTGAAGAAGATCACCGGTTCGCCGGGCGGCTCGGCCCCCGTCTCGCGGGCGTGGTCGTGGTAGTTCAGCCCGATGCACACGATCTTGCCGATCCGGGCCAGCGGCGGCCCGACGCGCAGTCCGCCGTCCTCCAGCGCGGGCAGGTCCCCGGCGTCGGCGGCGGTCCGGATCCGGCCGAGTGCGGCCTCGTCGGCGAGGAGCGGTCCGTCGATGTCCGGGACGAGACCGGACAGGTCCCGCAGGGTTCCCTCGGCGTCGAGCAGCGCGGGCCGCTCCGCTCCCGCCGTACCGACACGCAGCAGCTTCATGATCAGAATCTCCCTCGATCGCTGACGCCCCGCCGACGGGTGCAGCCATCGGAGGACTGGTCGATCCTCCAAGGCGCCCGTCCGCTCCGCAAGACCCTGTTCGCGTACTGGACCGTAACCGGCGGCTCAGCGGTACAGCACCGCACGCTCCACGGCGCTCCACGTCGTGCTGGTGACCACGTACAGCGCGGCGGCCAGCGGCATGACCGCGACGGTGACGAGGGTGAGGAAGGACATGAACGGCAGGACCCGGGTGACAGCGCCGAGCCCGGGCACGCGCTCCCCCTCGCTCGCCCCCTCCGCGACCCGCGCCACCGGGCTCGCGGCCGTCGTCCGCCGCGTACGGCGGTAGTTGAAGGCGGCGACGGCCGCGACGACGGTGAAGACGCCGAGGTACACCAGGCCCGCGTCCCCGAACGGCCCGCCGGCGCTCAGGGCGTCCGCCCACCGGTCACCGAGGGGCGCGGCGAACAGCCGGTGGCCGAGGAGCGCGTTGGGCCGCCCGTCGATCGTGGTGCTGGAGAACAGGTGGTACAGCAGGAAGAACGCGGGCACCTGGAGCAGCCCGGGCAGGGTGCCGGACAGCGGCGACACCCGTTCCTCGGCGTGCAGTTCGAGCACGGCCTTCCGCAGCTTCTCGGGATCCTTCCGGTGCTTCCCGCGCAGTTCGGCGATCCTCGGCTGGAGCGCGGTACGGGCCTTCTGCCCGCGCGCGGCGGCCCGCGAAAGGGGGTGCACGAGCAGTCGTACGAGCGCGGTGAACAGGATGATCGCGGCAGCGGCCGCGCCCGCCCCGAAGAGGGGCTGGAGCAGGTCGGCCAGGCGGTCGACCAGATCGGCGAAAACGGACATGGGTGAGCCCTCCGGGGGTCTCGTCGTGCCGGGGAGTAGCGGATGGCGGCATGACGACCCACCCGCGCGGGGCACGGATCACGGTCTCGTACTCAGGTGAGGGCGTGCCCTACGCGGCGGTCGTCCGGAGGGCCTGTCCCGGCGCTCGGGGCCTGCGGCGGCCGGCCGCGTCGGGGTCGCGCTGCGGCAGGAACGCCGTGCGGCGGGCGCGGTCGCGGATCGCCATACGGACCCGGGTGTGTGGCACCGCGGGTGCGCAGCGCGCGGTGAGCAGGGAGCAGACGGCGAGCGCGGTGCCGGCCGCGGCGGTCGCGGCCAGCGCGACGGTCGCGGAGAGGCTGCCGGTGTCGAGCAGCGCGAGCTGAAGCAGCAGACACAGAAGCGGCGGCACGACGACGGAACGCGGCAGCAGGGCGACGGGACGGGGTCGCCCGGCGGCGGAACGCGGCAGCAGGGCGACGGGACGCGACAGCAAGGCCGCGGGGCGCGCGACGGTCCGGTTGCGGATCATCGACCGTCCCTCCTCTCGCACTTGTGCCCGTCATACATACAGGACCCCGTCAGACGGCGGCCGGTTCCGTCTCGATCGGCTGCAGCAGTCGCTTCGGCTTGAGCAGTCGCTTCGGCTTGAGCAGGACGCGGCCGACCGGGTCCGCCGGGTCCGGGTCGAGGCCGGGGCCCGGTGCGAGGAGGACGTCCTCGACGGCTACGACGATTCCGCGGGCGGGGCATTCGCCGTACGACCCGAACCCGGTGGCGCGGTCGGCGTGCCGGAACGAGCGCAGCCGGGTCTCACTGAAGTGCACGGTCCCCACACGCCGGGGGAGCGCAGGACGGGCCACAGCTCGACGCCCCGGTCGGTCAGTACGCAGATCTCGCTACGGCGGTCAGCGCGGTCGCGTGGAGACGAGCTTCCCCCAGACCACCAGCCGGTAGCGGGAGGTGTATTCGGGGGTGCACGTGGTCAAGGTGAGGTAGTCGCCGGGGACTTGGTAGCCGTAGGCGGGTCGGACGGTGGACCGGGGTACGGGAGCGAGGACGCCCGAGTCGCGGGCGGAGGTCTGCGGCAGGATCGTGTCGACGGCGTAGGTGTAGGTCGCGCTCGCGGTCTCGACCCGGACGCTGTCCCCGACGGTCAGCCGGTTGAGGTACCGGAAGGGTTCGCCGTGGGTGTTGCGGTGCCCGGCGAGCGCGAAGTTCCCGGCGCGGCCAGGCTGTTGGGTGCCGGGATAGTGACCGACGTACCCCTTGTTGAGGACGGACTGCTTGCCGACACCCTCGGCGACCGGGACGCGCAGACCGAGGCGGGGGATCGTGAGAACGGCGTACGCCTGGGAGCGGCCGGGCGTCGACACGGCCCCGCTGGCGCTCCCGGCCCCGTGACGACCGGCGCCGCCCCGAACGCCACCCGGCGCCGCACCGGAGTCCCCGCCGCCCCCGCCACCCTGGCTCTGCGAGCCGGCGCCCCACTCCCGTTCCAGCGCCTCCACCTTCCGCTCGGCGCCCTGTCTGGCCTGCCGGTTGGTCCACCACAACTGGTGGACGACGAGCAGCAGAAGCACCAGCCCGACCGTGACGAGAAGCTCGCCGCCGGTCCACAGGACGCGCCGCCCCCGGGCGCGGCGCCGCAGGATGCCGTGGTGCACGACGTGCAGCCGCACGATCACGCCTCCTTCCCGAAGCCGCCCGCACGATAGGACGAGCCGCGTGAAGTCACCAGACCCGCGCGCCTGCTCCGGGGACCCCGCCCGCCCGGTATGAGGACCCGCCCTGGGCCGGGCAGGCCCTCCGCCGCTCCGGGCCCGGGTTCAGACGCGCCGCAGATTGTTGATCTTCTGTTGGGCGTTGGTGACGGTGCGCTCCAAGTCGATGCGCGCGGCCTCCTGCCTCATGGCCTGCACCATGCGGATCTCGTGGTCCGCGAGGGCGATCCGCGCCGGGGTGGCGGGCTCGGGCAGTGCGGTCTGGAGGTAGTGCTCCACGCGTTCGACGACCTTGGTGAGGTCGGCGCCTATGGTCCCGGTGTGCTCGACGCGGCCCCTGATCATGTGGGCGATCCGGCTCACCTCGGCGAAGTCCTTCGCCGTACAGGGCTTCCTGGCCAGTCCGCACTGCTCCTTGTAGAGGGCCTCGAGTGCTTCGGCGGGGGCGAGGAGTTCAGCGGTGTCCTCGTCCTTCCTGCGGATGTCCTTCACCCAGGCGAGGGCCTGCTTGTGGTGGGTCAGCGTGAGAGCGCCGAGCCCGCCCGTGACGAAACAGGTGGCGGCCGTGCCGTAGAGGGCGGCCGTACTGGGGTCGGCGGCCGAGACGAGGGAGCTGAGCAGCATGCTGTGGTCCTTTGCGAGGGCGCCGCACACCCGAAGTCGGGGTGGTGAGTGCGGCGTTCGGGATGGTGGGTCCGGGGTCGACGATCAGGTGCCGGTGGCGCTGTGGTGCAGGGCGTCGAGATCGTGCACGATGAACTTGCGGTAGCGGGCCTCGAGCGCACCGTGATAGCGCAGGGTGCGGATCGCGTTCTCCACGGTGGAGACGCCCAGTTGGAGGGACGCGGCCAGGTCCTTCTGCGTCGGGCCGCTGATGGCGGTACGGCGCGAGACGGTCGGCTCCGGAACGCCGGCCGTCTCCGCGAGGTGCGCCAGGAGCATGCTCACGCGCTGGAACGGGGACTGGGCGAAGGTCGCGTACCGCGGGGCGGTTCAGCGATGCGTCTGATGTGGGGCCCACGTGGTAGCGGACCCGGGCGAGGTGCAACGACGAGCCCTCGTCGCGGGGCTTGTGGGCGAAGAGGAGGGCGCACCTCAGCCATGACTGAAGGACTTCCGCCCCCCTCAGGTGCCGATCCCGAAGTCAGGCGCTGCTACGCCCCCACCCCATGACACCCCCCATACCCCCGCCCCGACCCGCACCAGCAGACCGCCCCCCTCTGCGGTGGCCAAGCAACCGCGCGCCCCCTCGCCGCCAGTGTCGTCGCGTACTGCGGTAGCAGGGTCGTGTCCTGCGGGGAGGTGAGTTCCGAGGCTGCGAAGGCCTCGTAGGACGGGACCGTGCCCGTGACGATGCCCAGGTTCGCCGTGCCGGAGGCGGCGAGTTCTCTGAGGGCCGCCTCTATCGTCGCGAGGTGTTCCTCGTGGGAGGGGTACTCCGCCGACAGGGACGGGTACGCCTCGACCAGTTCGGTGAGTTCGGGGGCCGGCCAGTGCAGGACCGCGACCGGGAAGGGGCGGGACAGGGCCTCGCGGAACGTGCCCAGTTCCGCGCGCAGGCGGGAGATCTCCGCCTCCAGTTCCGCCGGGTTGTCCGAGCCGAGGGACCAGACGCGCTTCGGGTCGTGGAGTTCGTCCAGGGACACCGGGGAGGAGTGCAGGGTGTCGGCGAGCATGTCCCAGTCGTCGTGCCCGACGCCCAGCATGCGCCGGACCCGGTGGCGGCCGAAGAGGAGCGGGTGCGTCGCGTACGGGGGTTCCGTCTCGTCCGCGAGGAGCAGTCGTACGGCCTCCGTGAACGTGTCCTGCGCCGCCTCCAGCTCGTCGTGCGACTCCAGGGACTCCGCGACGATGACCCAGGGGGCCGGATCCCGCGGGGACGACGAGCGGATGCCCTCGATGATCGCGCGGGCCTCGGCCTCGTGGTCGTACTCCCAGAGGTTGGACGCCTTCAGCGCCCGGACCAGATGGGGGTCTTCGAGTCCGTCGGGCGACGACAGCAGGCGGTCGTAGAGCGCGGTCGCGGCGGGGCGGTCGCCGGCCAGTTCCAGATGGGCCGCGGCCTGCACCAGCAGGGCTTCCGCGTCCTCGGGATACAGGCCGGCGGTCCGCTCCAGGCGGGCCGCTTCGGCGGTGTGGTCGACGTTCTCGGCAGGAGTGTCGGGGCGCATGGGTGACACCGTACTGCCGACCACCGACAAAGAAGAGGTATGCGCAGGCCAGCGACTGGTGAACACCTGCTTCCGCGCCGCGCCGGCCCGCGCACACCCCCGACTCCGCCTCGCCCTGAGCGACTCGGATCAGATCGTCACGCCGTCGATCTGCAACGTCTGCACCGATTTGGCCGCGAACGGCACCGCCACCGTCTTCCCGCTCAGCGCGGTGTTCGTGTACGCCTTGTAGAGGTCGCCGCCGCCCGTCGTGAGCGTGTTCCAGCGGGGGACGACGCCCCCCGAGCCGCCGGTGACCGTCGTGAAGCGGGAGAGGTCGAAGGTCAGGGTCTGGGCCGAGGCGGCCGTGTTCGCGGCCACGATCACCAGGCGCTTCGCGCTCGCGTCGTAACCGGCCACGGCGTAGCTCACGCCCGTGTCGAGGATCTTCATCCCGGGGCGGATGTGGCGGCTGAACTGTGCCATCACGTAGTACTTCGTCGTCACGGCGCCCGCCGCCAGGGTGTTCGCGTCGTACGCGATCATCGCCCAGTTCGTCGACGGGTCCATGACCTGCCAGTAGACCCAGGCGGTCGGGTGCAGCCAGCGGAAGTCGTAGAGCAGGTTGCTCGCCATGGTCATACCGGTGCCGTCGTTGTCGCCGGTCTCCGAGTTCCACAGCGCCTTGCCGGCCGTCGTCACCACGTCGGTGTACAGCAGGTCGCGCCGGCCGCCCGAGCCCTGGTAGCCGTGGACGTTGACCCGGTTCACGTACCCCTTGGTGGTGGAGCTGAAGGAGTTCCACGTGGTGCGCGCCAGGTCGTAACTCGTCTCGTCCGACGCCGAGATGCGCGTGCCCGTCAGGCCGCGCTTGTCCAACTCGCTGCGCATGTAGGGGAGTACGGCCGACTGGACGGTGGCGTCCATGTGGCATCCCTCCTGGGTGCCGGTAGCCGTCCACCAGCTGGAGTTGGGCTCGTTGAACGGGTCGACCGTCGCGAAGTTCACGCCCCAGTTGTTCTTGGCGTAGAGCGCGACGGCCGCCAGGTGGGACGCGTGCTGGCGGTAGTTCCAGGTCTGCAGGTTGTTGCCGCCGTCCGAGGCGCCCGACGGGTTGTGGTTGCTGCACATCCACCACATCGGGGAGTTGGCGAACAACTCGGTCGTGGCGCCGCGCGAGGTCGCCTTCACCAGCATCGCCCGCTGGGTCGCGTCCGCCGACCAGTCCCAGGCCGAGGAGGTCGGGTCCTCGTTGTTCCAGTCCTGCCAGTAGCCCTCGATCTGCTTGAAGGCGGGGATGTTGGGCGAGGCCGTCATCGTGGCGCCGCCGACGCTGTTGGTGCTGCACGCGCCGAGGTTGTAGCGGGCGATGTTGAGGCCGAGGCCGGGGAGCGTCGTGCCGTTGTACGTCACCGACTTGGTGGTGAAGAAGATGTCGGCGAAGTCGTCGCGGGCGCCGAACACGTTGGCCCACCAGGCCAGTGAGGTGCCCCAGCCCTCCCAGGTGCCGTACGACGTGCCGGGGGTGACGGCGATGGTGGCGTCCGCGTGCGCGGTGCCCGTCGCCAGGGCGCTGCCGAGGACCGTTCCGCCTGCCGCGGCCAGCAGGGTTCTGCGTCGGATCATGACGTCTCCGCTTCGATCGAGGAGCCGCCGACGAGCTCACGGTGAGCTCTCGACGAACTCGCGACGAGCCCGGTGGCCGGTCCCTGAACCGGCTGCCGAACCGGCGTCGTGGCCTGTCCCGTTCATGCCATCAGGAAGCATCGGGGTGCCGCGGTGAGCTTGTCGATAGTTCCGACAGCCCTTTCTAAAACCTATGGAGGAAGTGAGTTCGGGATGTCGGACGGGCGCGGGCGGACCCGGCCGGCGTGAGACATCGCGGCGAGCCGTTCGATGCCGGCAGCGCAATGGCTACTCATTGCGACGGCCGCCCTCCGGTGGAAGTAACCAAGAGTCACCAAATGTGCATGGTGAGTGACTTCTGACTGCCGGTGAGGCGCTGGATGAAGATATCCGGTCGCTTATCGCGCACGCCTGACGGGCGGAAAGTTTTGGTGCCGCCCCGCCCGGGGGTCGTCGTCGTGAGGCGCACGCAAGTGGTCATGGCCATGAATCGACATTTAGTGCCGGACTGTCGCGCGGTGAACCGGACCGATGGGCGGCAATGCCCCGCCTTCACTGAAATGAAAATCTGTCTGATTTTCGGGAGCGGTTTACGGTGTCAGCATTCTTCTGATTGCCGATCGGATTTCACTAAAGCGGGTTTAACTGCGGATTTAAGTTCTGGGGTCGAACTCCTGGGCGAGCGCGGCGGTCGGTTAGGTCATCCTTCCTAGTTCTTCAGAGTCAGCCAAACGGTGGTCAGAAATGGCTAGGAGTGATCCACTCTTCCGCATCGCCGTCAATCGCTCGCGCGCACGAAAGGGGCGTAGGGTGCAGAACGTACTTATCGGTCCGCGATACGCTACGCCTCGTAGCGGATGAGATTCCTCCGTTTGCGGCGGCAGATCTTGGGTCGACTGCCCTACCTGAGGGGGTTTCTCCCCAAGGGGTTTTGCGACGCCGTGTCTCCCGGCCGGTCGAGGGTGTTAACTGGACACAGGTCTGAACCTTGGTGGGTCCAGCCCTATCGGGAGGCTTCGGGGTGTGGTGCTCTGGGGCCTCCCTTCTTATGTGACCCACTCCATCTGGGCCGTCGACCGCTCATCTGATATGCGTCGCCGGACCTGCTCGCATATACCAGGAATTCTCTTCTCGAATATTTCCATGCACGACTCGATTCGTGGAATTCCCGGCTTCTGGGATGTGCCCCACATGCGGACCTCCTCGTCGGGCCCGAGGGAAATCCCTGCCGTTGGGGTGTTTGCGCGCCTTCACCAGGGCTTCACGCAAAGACGATCGCCGCGTACTAGGTGACTGGATATTCCGCTGCGGCTGGAGGTAGCGTTATAGGCCTGACGTTCTCGCCATGCGCCGCCCGGTCACACCACAACCGGGGGGACTACGCGGGAGAGGGCGCTGGACCCACCAACCGGGTGCGCCCGTCCCTGCGCGGGCGCACCCTTCCATAACGGAAAAAAGGGATATCAGGCCGCATGTGTACCGCCGTCAGCGGTGGCATCGTCACGCGTACGCGCCGCGCGAGCCACAACCGTGCAGAAACCACCCACCGTCACCACGCGGCCCCCGCCGCGCCCGTCCTCCCGCCCGTCCCCACGCCCGTCCTCCCGGCCGTCCTCCCGGCCGTCCTCGTGCCCGGCGACCGGCCCCGCCGACGGGAGGCGTGACGGCATGCCGGCCAAGACCGACGCCCCCCGCCTGAGCGACCTCGTCCTCGGCCGGACGAAGATGCCCGAGGGCAGCTTCCTCGACCACCTGCCGGCACCGGCCTGGACGACGATGATCCAGAACTGGGACCAGCGCATACGCTCCTACGAACGCGACCAGCCGCTCCCGCTGACCTCCACCGACCAGCACGTTTTCATCATCGTGCAGGGCTGCATCCGCCAGGACCGCTTCCCCCTCGGCACCGAGCCCGGCACCCCCACGATCACCAGGTTCCGCGGTATCGGCGAGATGGTCGGCGAGACCAAGCTCATCGAGCCCTCCTCCTCCGTCGTCACCACGTGCCTGTCCAAGACGTACGTCATCCCCTGGCGCATCCGTTACATGAAGGCCCTGCAACGCCAGCAGCCCGCCGTCCAACGCGCCCTGCTGCTCAGCCTGGAGGACCGCAACCGCCAGGACGAGCGGATCTTGGGGGCGTTGGCCTGATCGCGTGGGTACCCAACCCTCGAACCCGAACAGGTTTCACAGAACGTCTCGCTTTGTCAGTGGCCGCTGTTAGAACTGAGTCATCTCAACACAGGTGATCAAGGGAGCAGCCGTGGCGAAGCCGCAGGATCTGAGGCAGCCGGTCGCAGGCGTCTACGAGAAGCTGATCACCCACGACGTATACGATGAACTGGCGCAGTTCGAGGCTGCTGGCTGGAAGGCCATCGACGCCGAGGTCAGCGCCGAGTCCTCTCCCCATGTGCTGGCTCGTCACATCAGTCAGGCCGTAAGCCGCAGGCTGAGTCAGCTGCCGCACGACCAGCGGGTCGCCGCCGCCAACCACATCCTGCGGTCACTGGTTGCCGCAACGCCTGATGACTCCGATGCCGGGGCGGCGAGTGCCATCGTCGAGGGCCCACGACAGCTACTGGCTCTCGCCGAGCAGGAAGCTCCGGGGGTTTATGCGATGCGCCCCCTCACACCCCTCTCCGAGACCTCACTGATCACGAACTCGCCCGAGGACCCGAACCTGGGCGCGGAGTTGCGAGCCGAACTGGCCACCGCAGACCACATTGATCTGCTCTGCGCTTTCGTGAAGTGGTACGGCATTCGCGTCCTGGAGGACTCCCTCCGCGCCGCCAAGGACCGCGGAGTGCGGATCCGTGTCATCACGACGACATACATCGGTGCCACTGACCGCCACGCCCTCGACCGGCTCGTCCGTGAATTCGGCGCCGAGGTCAAGGTCAACTACGAACTTCGATCGACTCGACTACATGCGAAGGCTTGGCTGTTTCGCCGGAAGAGCGGCTTCGACACCGCGTATGTCGGCAGCTCCAACCTGTCGAAATCCGCATTGCTCGATGGCCTGGAGTGGAATGTAAGGCTGTCGTCGATCGCCACGCCCGCGGTCCTCAAGAAGTTCGAGGCGACCTTCGACGCGTACTGGAATGACATCGCCTTCGAGCCGTACGACCCCGACTCTCATGGCGAACGCCTCGATCGAGCCCTAGCCCAAGCAGGCGGTAGCACCTCTTCGACCGACCTGAAGATTAACCTCTCAGGCCTAGAAGTGCGCCCCTTCCCGCACCAACGGGACATGCTCGAACGGCTCCGCGTGGAACGAGAGATCCGTGGGCGGCATCGCAACCTCCTTGTCGCGGCTACCGGCACCGGCAAGACCGTAATGGCAGCCCTGGACTACCGCAGTCTGTCCAAGAAGCTTGGTGCCGCACATCCGAGGCTGCTGTTCGTGGCCCACCGCAAGGAGATCCTCAGGCAGTCGCTACGCATGTATCAAGAGGTCCTCGACGACGCCTCCTTCGGCGAACTGCTCCATGGTGGTCAAGAGCCGCAGGCCTGGGACCACGTCTTCGCGAGTGTCCAGTCCCTCAACGTCCGACGCCTGGAACAATTGACCTCTGACCACTTCGACATCATCGTCATCGATGAGTTCCACCACGCCACCGCTGCCACTTACCGTCGGGTTATCGACCACTTCAACCCCAAGGAGCTGTTGGGCCTTACCGCCACGCCTGAGCGGATGGACGGCCTCACGGTGCAGGACGAGTTCTTCGACGGTCGCATCGCGGCCGAGATGCGGCTCTGGGAGGCGCTCGAAAACGACCTGCTGTGTCCCTTCCACTACTTCGGGGTTCCAGATGGCACAGATCTGACGCACTTCGGGTGGACCAGGGGAACCTACGTCGACAGCGAGCTCGGAGATCTCTACACAGGGAACCACGCCCGCGCCCGCATCGTGGTCAAGCAGATTCGAGACAAGGTCTCCAACCCCGGAGCCATGCGTGCCCTGGGCTTCTGCGTGACCAGGGCGCATGCCCACTTCATGGCCGACTTCTTCCGCGAGGCCGGCTTCAAGGCCGCGTCGCTGGACAGTGGCTCGCCCGCCAGCGTACGCGAGCAGGCGCTAGCTGACCTCCGCGACGGGAAGCTCCAAGTCATCTTCTCCGTCGACCTGTTCAACGAGGGCCTCGACATCCCTGACGTCGATACGCTGCTGCTCCTGCGCCCCACCAACAGTGCCACCGTCTTTCTCCAGCAGCTTGGCCGGGGACTGCGTCGCACGGAGTCGAAGCCAGTACTCACCATTCTTGACTTCATCGGTCAACACAGGGCGGAGTTCCGTTTCGAGGCACAGTTCCGGGCCCTGACGAACCTTTCGAGGAACCGGCTCGTCGATCACATCGAGCACGACTTCCCGCAACTTCCCTCCGGATGCCAGATCATCCTGGAAGGCAAGTCGAAGGAGCTTGTGCTCGACAACATTCGCACCCAACTGGGCGCCACAGTGAAGACGTTGGCCAACGAGGTCAAGGCGTACAGCACACCCCGACTCGCCGACTACCTCCACGAAAGCCGACGTGAGATCAAGGAGCTGTACAAGAGCGACAACTCCTGGACGACCGTGATTCGGCGAGCAGGCATCGTCAAGGACGTTGCCCCGTCGGAAGAAGCCGCCCTCCTCAAGCGCGTCCATGCCTTCCTGCACGTCGACGACCCAGACCGGGCAAAGGCATACCTCCGCCTCCTCGCCGATGACGCCCCGCCGTACGAAGCACTGAGCCCAGCCGCCCAGACGTACGCACGCATGTTGTTCTTCAACCTGTGGGACAACGCGGGCGGCTTCACAAGCTACCAGCAAGGTCTCAAGTCACTGCACGGCCAGAGTGCCTTCCGTGACGAGCTCCGACAAGTGCTGTCGCACGTCATCGAGCAGGCGGACCACTTTCCTATCCCCCTGTCGGGTATTCACAGCCGCATCCCCCTGAAGGTCCACAGTGCCTACAACCGCTCCGAGATCCTTGCCGCGCTCGGCGTAGCGCGCCTGGGTGGTCAGATGCCGCGGTCCTTCGCTCAGGGCGTCCAGTGGGTTGAGGAAATCAAGACAGACGCCCTCCTCATCACCTCAGAGAAGAACGAAAGGGACTTCTCTCCGACGATCCGCTACAAGGACTACGCCCTGAGTCCAACGCTCTTCCACTGGGAATCCCAGAACGCGACGGCCGCCAACTCGCCGACGGGACTGCGCTACCAGAATCACAGGCAGCAGGGCAGCCAGGTCCTCCTGTTCATGCGCCGCTACAAGAACACCGACATCGGGAAGTCACAGCCGTGGATGCTCCTGGGACCTGCGACCTACGAGGGGCACACGGGTAGCAAACCGATGGCAATCACGTGGCGATTGCGACACGAACTTCCGGCTGATGTATGGACATACGCGGCTATCGCTACGGGATGATCTCGCCCGTATCCAGAAAAGGCGGCCAGCTACTCGGAATCAGCTCTCTTGATATCTTCGCAGACGAATATTTCCAGCCTCTGGGATTCCGGGAAATCTCAATGGCGGCCAGAGGGAATCAGCGAACGTCAGGCACGCCTGGCAGAGGTCGCGCTCAGCGTGTGGCCTGGAGCAAGTCAGTGATCCGGAGGCCGAACGTGAATCTGGCCGATCTGTGAACTGTGGAAGCGCGGCTGTCCGGGGCTCAGCATCCTCGTGCCGGGCCCCGCCCCTCGACCTGCTACTTCGCCGACATCGCGTTCTGCCGTGCTCAGTCCCCAGGCTCGGCGCCATGTGCCTGGGCGATCCCATCGATGCGTTTCGCCAGGTCAAAATCCGCATTCGTGAGCTTGTGCCCGGCGTCATGCGTTGTGATCGCGAAGCGCACCGTTCCCCAGCGCAAGTCGATGTCCGCGTGGTGGCTGATAAGTCGTTCGATGTCGGCGACGTGCACGATCATCGCGACCCCGCCGTGGTATCGGATGCCGTAGGCGCGGGTGATTTCGTCGCCTTCACGGCGCCAGCCGGGTGTTTCCAGGAGGGCGGCGTGAATCTCTTCCTCGGTCAGCGGTACCGGTGTCTCCGACACGTTCAGCTCCTCTCCATCACGGGTGCCAGAATTCCATCGAGGTCCCGGCTGACCGGCGAATCCTGCCAAGGACGCATCCTCCGTTGCAGGATCACCAACTCCCGTGTCATGCGGGCGGATCGCGTCTCGATGGCGATGTCGGCGGCCGCCCGAGCGATCTCCAATGCTTCGTCTGGGTTGCCTGCTCCAGCCGCCGCCGTCGCGTGCCGTGCCAGGTAGACGCCGCGGTCGCGCCGCGCCGATGCAGGCACGCCCTCAAGAACCTGGTTCCACAAGGATGCCGCTTGTGAGCCTAGGCCGAGCCTGCCGTAACAGGTGGCGCGCTGCACTTCGAGGTAACCGGGTGTGCGGCGGCAGGCGTTGCCCCACGGCAGGTCGTCATCGACTCGCGAGAGCAGTCCGTCGGCTTCGTCGAGGAGTCGGTCGACCGTGCTGCGGTCACCTGTGAGGCTGGCGCCATGGGCTTGCTGCTGCATCGCCATGATGCGCACCTTGGGAACCAGTCGCCGCGAGTCCTCAAGGGTCGCCTCGCACAGGTCGATCGCGGCCGCTCCGTCTCCCAGATCCGTGCGAACCTGGGCCTGATTGACGAGCGAGTAACCGATCAAGTGTGGGTCGCGGGAGCGTACCGCTATTTCCTGCGTGACTCCGCGCCAGAAAGCGGCTCCGTGCATGTCTCCTGCGTCCTGGTACAGCCATCCGACAAGCGCCGCGTACGCAGCCCCAGCGCGGAGTAGGCCCTGTCGGGTCTCTCCCTTGGCTGAGCGGACCAGCTTGTCAATGAGCTGGTACTGCGCGGAGACGGTGCCGATCAAGTCGTGCGGGCCGAGGAACATGTCAGCCCGGTAGTGACCCTCGAGTTGCTGCTGAAAGTAGTCGATCAGCGCCGGGTCGACATATTGAAGTGCAACGGGCCCCGGGACGAGAGCCGCAGCGGTGACCGAGACGAACGTACGGCGTTTCACCCGCTCCTCTTCCTCGTGTTGCTCGGGACGAATCCAGCCCGGCGGGGTGGTGAATCCGAGGTCCTCCGGCCACCGGCCGAGGGCGTCGTGGATCACGAGCGCCGTTTCCTCCGAAGGCCAGCCTGGAGTCGTGCCTTCCCAGCGGCGCCATGTTCGCGCCGAGACGTTGAACTGCCGGTCGTCCAGCAGTTGACGCCCGTGCTCGGTGAGACTCTCCGCAGCCTTCTCCAGGCTTCGCCAACCCACTCGTAACCGCGCCGCTTTCAACGCGTCGTTGCGACCCATGTATCCAGTCTGAGGTGTCACAGCGCGTGTAACCGGTCATGGCCGCTACATGGCCGCCCGTGGCCACGCAATGGCCTGGTTCCGTCACTTGTCGCAACTCATCATCCTCATGTGACTACACAACGTGCTCGACACCAGACAGCTGACAGCGTGATTGCCGAGTGGCTCGCTCAGGCACACCCTGTACCGGAGCATGCTCGGGCCGAGTGGTCGAACCAGGGGGTAGCGCTCTTACCGCTCGGCCGACGCTTCGCCGCAGTACGACTCTCGGGAACGCTCGTGCACGCCGCCCTCGACTCGGATGACCCGGGTGTGGTGACCGAGGCCCTGACCGTGCGCCTCCACGGACCCGTCATCCACGACAACCGGGCCGCCGGCCCGACGTACTACGCGCTCATCCAGTGGCATGCCGGTCTCGTCTGGGACTACAACCGCAGTGCTCCGTGTCTGCGGGACGACACCTATCTCGGGGTCCCGCGGATCGATCGGCGCGAACCGCCCGGAACGTACTGGGTTGTTCCGCCGCGCTACGACGGTGACCTGTGCCGGCCGCAGGCCGTGCGAGACCTGATCGACGCCGGGCACCGGCGGCTCATCCAGCACGCGTCGGCCTGATTTCGCCGCCCACCGCCTCCCCGTGCCAGGTGCTGCGCGGCGGGCCGCAACTCGCCTCTCCTCCGGCGCGCCAGGCGTTCGGCGTTCAAGGGGAGTTCCCCCCGTCCATCCAGAGTTCCCCCCACACGTGAGGTGTTGCCGTGTTCGACACAAGCCCGGCCGAACGGCCGCCCGGTCCGACGCCGCCCAGGACTCGCACAAGTTCGCAGGAGGCGCCGCGATGACGATCACCCTCGCGACCAGCCCGGGCCCGGGCCCCTGTCCCGGCACCCGTACCGGCCGATCCCTCGTCGCCGACGTCGAGTTCGAAGCCCTTGCCTCGTTCTGTGCCGACGAGTACGGCTTGGAGCGTTGCGTCGCCGACCGTGTCGTCGATCAGGCTCTGGCGCTGGTTCATGTGATGGGGACGTCCCGGTCGGGAGCCACCATGGCTCCCTCGCGGCTGGTGGATCCCGGGTGGCACACGCTCGTGCTGCACACCGACTGGTACGCCAACTGGTGTCAGGAGCAGTTCGGTTACTTCCTGCATCACCGGCCTAACAGCAGGACCCGTACGCGCGGCCTGATGACCTCGGTCGTGGAGAGGATCCGCTCGGCCGGCTTCGAGGTGGACGAGCGGTTGTGGGAAACGGCCGCCGACTGCAATCCGCCCGCCTGCTGCGGCGACGGTCCCTGCTGCTGACTCCCTCTGTCCACTGGTGGGCGGGTCGGCTCACCCAGGTCGGCTCGCCCGGCACCGCCCTCCACTTCCCAGAACGGACCCATCCCCGTGTCCTCCAACGAGCTGACCGCGACCAGCCGTGTCACCGTCTTTCCCCTCGACGGTCTCACCGTCGCCTACACCACCCGGTCCGGTGACGAGCGTGGGCTGGGCGACATCGGGCTCGTCGCCGTCGTTGACGAGGACCGGGACGGCGAGGAGTTGTGGCGGCTGGCCCAAGACCTCGGCGGCCGCGTCCACGGCGGTGACCAGGCCCGGTGGATTCTCACCCAGGCCAGCCGGGCGCGGATGGTGAGGTCCGGCGATCTGCCCTGCGCGACCTGGACGGCGTACATCCGTCGGCGCTTCGACCTCGATGCCCTCTTCGTGAATCACGACGTCCTGCTGACCGGCCGGATCGCGTTATCGGCCTTCTGACAGCCCACAGGGAGTGGTCAACGGGAGCTGGCTGCGGTGGAGTTCAGCCGGTCCAGATACGCGTCGAGTGCCGCGAACGTCGCTTCCGGCTGCTCGATGTGCGGGAGGTGGCCCGCCTTCGGGATGATCTCCAGGTGGGCGTCGGGGAAGGCGTTCGCGTAGGTCTGGGCGTAGGCGGGGGTGACGATGCGGTCGCTTTCGCCCCAGAGGAGGAGGGTCGGGACGTCGGCGTGGCGCAGGCGGTTCAGGAGCTTCGGGTCGTACATGCCGGGGTCGCCGGCGAGGGTGCGCAGGGTGGCCATGTTGGCGCGGGTGACGGCGAGTTGTTCAGGCGGGAGGAGGGCGGGGTCCTGGTAGTAGCGGTCGGAGTCGTGCCAGGCGTGCTCGGCGATGCCGCGGGCGTCGAGGGCGAAGAAGTCGGGGATGGGTTCGCCGGGGACGTCGATTCCGACGGCGTTGACCAGGACGAGGCCGGTGATGATGCCCGCCGTGTCGCGTACGGCCATCTCCGCGGCCGTCCAGCCGCCGAGCGAGGAGCCGACCACGAGGACGTCGCGCAGGCCCTGGGCGCGGAGGTGGTGGAGGTAGGTGAGGGCGAGGTCGTCGACGCCGGTCAGCCAGTCGGGGCGTTCGGTGCCGTTCCAGCCGGGGTGGGTCGGGGTGATGGTGTGGCTGGTCCGCGCGAGGTGGGCGGAGAGTCCGGCGACCGTGGCGGGTCCGCCGCCGCCGTGCAGGACGAGGGCCGGACGGCCGCTGCCGGCCGTGGCCAGGGTGAGGGACAGGTCTGAGTACAGGTCGAGCCTGTGGTCGGTAGGCATGCGACCACCATAACTAAAGATGTTTATATAAGCTAGCTTAGTCGTGCTCTAGACTGGGCTCATGCCCGATGAACTGCAGGATCTCGGAAGAGCCGTCAAGCGAGCGCAGTACCGGCAGCACCGCGCGCTCGACAGCCGCCTCGCCGGCGTCGGCACGACACTCGCCCAGTGGGACGCCCTGCGGGCGATCAGTGAGTCACCGGGGTCGTCCGCGCGCGCCCTGGCCTCGGCGACGTTCCAGAGCGAGCAGGCCTTCGGCACCCTCGCGGGGCGGCTCGTGGCCCTCGGCCTCGTCGAGCGGCGCCCCGGCGGCGGCCGACGCATCGAGCACCACCTCACCCCGGCCGGTGAGCGGACCCTGGCGGCCGGGCACTGTATCGCCGACGAGGTGCTCGCCGCCTGCTTCGCCCCGTTGGACGCCGCCGACCGCGTCACACTGCTCGACCTGCTGCGCCGGGTCACGGCGGACGCGGATCCGGCCCCGGCCCCGCACACGGAGTCGGGGGCCGGCGCTTCCACGTGACCCGGACGTACTTCGCACCCCGCGCGCTCTCCCTCCCTACGACGCCGGGGCCAGTTCCGCCTTCACGAACAACAGGGCGTATCCGGACGGCAGTCGGGACAGGACGCGGGTCGCCAGGTCGTCGCCCACCAGCTTCGGCAGGACACCGAGGACCGAGCTGACGTCCCAGCGGGCCGTGGCAGGGGTGGCGCTCCTCGTGCGGGCCGCGACCGCGTCCACGAACTCCGCCGCCGTGAGGGGGTGGGCCGCCGGGACCTGGGAAGCGATCAGCCGCGCCGCCTCCCGGGGCAGCGCGCGGGCCAGGGCGTCGCGTTCCTCGCCCGTCACCTGGCCGCCGAGGGCCGACAGGACCGTACGGCTGACCCGTTCGGCCGCCGCCCGGGTCGGATACAGGCCGCACTCCCGCACCTCGTCGACCAGCCGGGTCCAGCCGGCGTCGCTCACATCGCTCACGGGGGCCAGGTCGTCGCGGCCGTGCGGGTGGTCGTGCACGTCGGCCGAGCGGGGCCGTACCCCGGACCGGGCGCCCTCCTCCGTCGTGCTCGGCCAGATCGTCGTAGTCATCGGCGGGGCTCCTCCACCAGTCGTTCCAGTCGTCGCAGGGCGAACGGCGCGTGGCGCGCCATACGAGGGTGGTGCGCCGGCGCGTCCCGCAGGCCGTGTGCGGTACGGCCTGCGGGACGCCGCCGGGGACGGGCGGCCGTCAGCCCCTGATCTGCCGGCGGCCGCGGTCGCCGCCCGTGATCTCGATGCGGCGCGGCTTGGCCTGTTCGGCCACGGGGATGCGCAGGGTCAGGACACCTGCGTCGTACGAGGCGTCGATGCGTTCCGTGTCGAGGGTGTCGCCGAGGAAGAGCTGGCGGGTGAACGTACCCGTGGGACGCTCGGCGACCAGGGTTTCGGCGCCCTCGGGGGCGGGAGAGCGGCGCTCGGCGCGGACGTTCAGGACGTTGCGTTCGACGTCGAGCTCGATCGTCTCGGGGTCGATGCCCGGGATGTCGAAGTGGACCACGAAGTCGTCCCCGGAGCGGTACGCGTCCATCGCCATCGAGGCGGGACGGCTGGTGGTGTTGAAGACCTGCTGCGCGAGACGGTCGAGGTCGCGGAACGGGTCGGTACGCATGAGCATCACAGGTCACTCCTCTCGTCAGATGTTGGGTGCGATGCCCTAACGCTTCTTATATAACTCGCACGATGAAACTTGACAACCCGCGACTCAGGTTCGTTTCGTGGTTCCGGGCGCGCGTTAGCCTCGGGCGCATCGGACCGTACGACGACGACGCCCCGGCGGCCACGGCGGCGGGGCGGCGCAGGAGGCAGAACATGGCGAAGGTTCCCAGCTCGGTGGTGGCCGCGGGCGGGCTCGTCGGTGGGTACGGCATGGCCCGCTGGACCCGGAAGCGGCAGCTCGGCGGGGTCGTCCTGGCCGTCGCCGGGGCCGCGGCGGCGCAGCAGTGGCGTCAGCAGGCCGGCGGGAGGGCGGCGGGAGCGCTGACCGCCGCGTACGTCGCCGCGTTCGCCGGGTCGCACCCGCTGGCCAAGAAGGTCGGCGCCTGGCCCGCGGTGTTCGGGGTCGCGGGTGCCGTGGCCCTCGCGTCGTGGGCGGTCGCGGACCGCCGCGGCTGAGACGCCTCCCGCGCGCGGGTCAACTGACCGCCACGGCTGCGAGAGCCCACACGGGACAGCCGACCGCCGCAGCTGAGAGTGCCCACACGGGACAGCCGACCGCCGCGAGCCGCCCGGCCGCTGCGGCTGCGAGAGCCCGCACGGGTCAGCCGACCCGCCGCGAGCCGCCCGGCCGCTGCGGCTGAGAAGGCCCGCACGGGTTAACCGACCGCCGCAGCTGCGAGAGCCCGCACGGGACAGCCGACCGCCGCAGCTGAGAGTGCCCACGCGGGTCAGCCGACCCGCCGCGAGCCGCCCGGCCGCTGCGGCTGAGAAGGCCCGCACGGGACAGCCGACCGCCGCGGCTGCGAGAGCCCGCACGGGTCAGCCGACCGCCGCGAGCCACTCGGCCGCCCTGGCCGAGACGACCCACGCGAGTCACCCCGACCGACGGGGGCCGGCCGGCCGAACCCGCCCGGGGCCGGACGCGCGACCGACCCACCCTAGGCCGGCCGTCCGCGACCGACCCGCCCGACGCGGATCACCGACCCACCCGGCGCCGGCCGACGCCGCTCAGCCGACCGACGCGCCCCAGCCGACACCCCCGTGGAAAGGCCCCGCAGGGGTCGCCTACGACGCGCCCGCCGACCGGAACGTCCGCCGGTAGCCCTGCGGGCTCGTTCCGACCACCCTCCGGAAGCGTTCGCGGAAGGCGGTCGGTGAGCCGAAGCCGACCTGGGTCGCGATGCGTTCCACCGGGTCCGGGGTCGTCTCCAGCAGGTGCTGGGCCCGCCGTACCCGCGCCCGGTGCAGCCACTGCAGGGGCGTGGTGCCGGTCTGTTCGCGGAAGCGGCGGTTGAGAGTACGGGTGCTCATCCCGGCGTGGGCGGCGATCTCGTCCAGGGTGACGTCCCGGTCGCAGTGGTCCTCCAGCCACTGCAGTACCGGTTCCAGCGTCGCGCCCGCGGGGGCCGGCGGCTGGGCGTGGACGATGAACTGGGCCTGGCCGCCCTCCCGTTCGAGCGGCATGACCGACAGGCGGGCCGCGTGGGCGGCGACCTCCGAGCCGTGGTCCCCGCGGATCATGTGCAGGCACATGTCGAGGGCGGCGGCCGCGCCCGCCGAGGTCAGGAACTGGCCGTTGTCGACGTAGAGCACGTTCGGGTCGACGGTCACCTCCGGGTACCTCGCCGCCAGGTCCGGGGCCGCGGTCCAGTGGGTCGTCGCGCGCAGGCCGTCCAGCAGGCCGGTCGCGGCGAGGACGAACGCGCCGACGCAGACCGACGCGATGCGCGTGCCGTTCGCCGCCGCCGCGCACAGCGCCTGGGCGACCCCCGGGGGCAGCGGGGCCATGGGGTCGGCCACGCCGGGCAGGACGATCGTGTCCGCACCGGCGAGCGCCTCCAGTCCGTACGGCGCCCGCACGGTGAACGGGCCCGCGCTCACCTCCGCGGCCGGCGAGCAGACCCGTACCCGGTAGGCCGCGCGGCCGTCCGGCAGCCGGGTCCGGCCGAAGGTGTCGACGGGGGCGGAGAGGTCGAACGGGATGACGCCGTCCAGCGCCAGTACGGCCACGGTGTGCATGGCGAGATCGTAGGCGCAGGCGGGATCGCGGCCGACGGCCGGCCGGGGGATGGCCGACCGGGGTGGCGGGAGGCACGGCGACGCGGCCGCCCGGCCGAGTCGCGGCCGACGGCCGGCCGGGGATGGCCGACCGGGGGATGACCGACCGGGGTGGCGGGAGGCACGGCGACGCGGCCGCCCGGCCGACGGACGCCTGCGACGCGGCCTGGCGGGAATCCGTCGGCCCGTGGCAGTACCGCCACTTCTGCGGGGTCCGGGCCTCGCCTAGCGTCACCCCGTGACCAAGTTCCTCCTGGCCGTCCACGTCCTCGCCGCCATCGTCGCGATCGGTCCCGTCACCGTCGCCGCCAGCATGTTCCCGCCCAGCGCGCGCCGGGCCCTGGCCGCGCCCGACGACCCCGGGGCCGTCGGGACGGTACTGCTGCTGCACCGCATCTGTCGGGTGTACGCCGCCGTCGGCGTCGTCGTCCCCGTGTTCGGGTTCGCCACCGCGAGCAGCATGGGCGTCCTCGGCGACGCCTGGCTGATCGTGTCGATCGCCCTGACCGCCCTCGCCGCGCTCGTGCTGGCCGCGCTGGTCCTGCCGAGGCAGGAGGCGATCGCCGACCGGTTCGCCCCCGGCGACGGGGAGACCGGCACCGCCACCACCGCCACCATGGCGACCACCGCCGCCACCACCAGCACCAGCGCGGCCACCATGCCCAACACGCCCAGCACCCGGCAGGCGACCGTTCAACTCGCCATGTTCACCGGCCTGTTCAACATGCTGTGGGCGACCGTCACCGTGCTGATGATCATCCGGCCCGGCTCGACCACGGGCGCCTGACCGACCCCGGCCCTGGCCCCGACCACGGACCAGCGGACCCGAACGAACAAGACCCCCGGAACAACCCGACAGGGGCCCGGCAGCACCGGGCCCCTGTTCGACGAGTCGCTGCTACGCCGGGGCCGACCCGGAAGCGCCCGACGCGCCCGAGGCATCCGAGGTACCCGCCCCCGCCGACGTGCCCGACACGTTCGCCTTCGCCTTGGACGAGGACGACGCCACCGCCGTCAGCGGCTTGGCGATGTCCTCCAGCGAGCGGCGCTCGGCGTTCACCGCGAGGAACGCGGCGACGATTCCCGCCGCGCACATCAGGCCGGCGCCGATCTGGAAGGCGAGGACCGTGTCCCCGACCTGGCCGGACTGGGTGAGGTCGGCGAAGACCAGCGGGCCGGTGATACCACCGGCGGCGGTGCCGATGGCGTAGAAGAAGGCGATGGACATCGCCCGCGTCTCCATCGGGAAGATCTCGGAGACCGTGAGGTAGGCGCTGGACGCGCCCGCCGAGGCGAAGAACAGCACCACGCACCAGCAGGCCGTGAGCGTGGTCGCGGTCAGCGAGCCCCGGTCGAACAGCCAGGCCGTGCCGAAGAGCAGCACGCCCGACAGCAGGTACGTCGAGGAGATCATGACCCGGCGGCCGACCGTGTCGAACAGCTTGCCGAGGAGCAGCGGGCCGAAGAAGTTGCCGACCGCGATGACCGCGAAGTAGTAACCGGTGTTGCCGGTCGGCACGTCGAAGAACGTCGTCAGGATCGCGCCGAAGCCGAAGGTGATCGCGTTGTAGAGGAACGCCTGCCCGATGAACAGGGAGAAGCCGAGGACGCTGCGCTTGCGGTAGGTCGCGAAGACCGTGCGGGCGATCTCCCCGAAGCCGACGCTCCCCCGCTGCTCGATGCTGATCTCGCCCTCGGGCTGCGGCAGCGGCTCGCCCTTCTCGGCCTCCACCTTGCGCTCGATCGAGGCGACGATGTCCTCCGCCTCGCGTTCCCTGCCGTGGATCAGCAGCCAGCGTGGACTCTCCGGGACGTGTCGCCGTACGACGAGGATGACCAGGCCGAGCACCACACCCAGCGCGAACGTCAGCCGCCAGCCGACGTTCTTCGCGAAGATGTCGGTGTTCAGCGCGACGATCGACAGCAGCGAGCCGCCGACGGCGCCGATCCAGAAGCTGCCGTTGATGATGAGGTCGACGCGGCCGCGGTAGAACGCGGGGATGAGCTCGTCGATCGCGGAGTTGATCGCCGCGTACTCACCGCCGATACCGAAGCCGGTGAGGAAGCGGAACAGGAAGAACCACCAGGGCGAGAACGACACCGCGGTCAGGGCGGTGGCCGCCAGATACACCATCAGGGTGATCATGAACAGCTTCTTGCGGCCGAAGCGGTCGGTCATCCGGCCCCAGAACAGGGCGCCCACGCAGGCACCGGCCACATACAGGGCGGCCGCGATACCGGTGATCTGCGCTGAGGTGATCGACAGACCGCTGCCCGGCTCCGAGAGCCGGGAGGAGATGTTGCCGACGACCGTGACTTCCAGACCGTCGAGGATCCAGACGGTGCCGAGACCGATGACGATCGTCCAGTGCCAGCGCGACCACGGGAGGCGGTCGAGACGGGCAGGTATGGCGCTGGTGATGGTACGGCCTGGTCCGGCCGTGGCAGTGGCGCTGGACATGGGCTCCCTCCTCGTCGAGCGAACCACCTCCGTCTGCCCGTGTCCTGGCGCCTTACGCCCCGGCCCTCACGCCCCGGCGCTTGCGGCCCGGCCCGCGTCACCGGCGCACAGGCCCCGCTCCGCCCCGCGGCACCCGCGCGCCCCGGGGCGGCCGGGGCGGCCCGCGGCCTTCTCACGCCCCCAGCGCCCGCGACAGCGTGAAGATCGCCAGCCCCGCGAGGGAACCCACCACCGTGCCGTTGATCCGGATGAACTGCAGGTCGCGGCCGATGTTCGCCTCGATCTTCTTCGTGGTGTGCTCGGCGTCCCAGCCGGCCACCGTGTCCGTGATCAGCGAGGTGATCTCCTTGCGGTAGGTGGTGACCACGTACACCGCGGCGCCCTCCACCCACCGGTCCACCTTGTCCTGGACCTTCGGGTCGGCCGCCATCCGGGCACCCAGCGACAGCAGCGAGGCCCGCACCCGCAGCCTGAGCTCGCTGCGCTCGTCCTCGGCGGCCGAGACGATCATGGATCGTACGGCCGTCCAGGCCGACGCGATGAGGTCCTGGACCTCGCCGCGCCCCAGCACCTCGCCCTTGAGCCGCTCGACCCGCGCCCGGGTGTCGGTGTCGGACTGGAGGTCGGAGGCGAAGTCGGCGAGGAAGCGGTCCAGGGCGCCACGCGCCGGATGGGAGGGCATGTCGCGCATCTCGGTGGTGAAACGCAGCAGCTCCTTGTAGACCCGCTCACCGATCCGCTTGTCGACGAACCTCGGGGTCCAGCCGGGCGCCCCGCCCTGGACGGCGTCCATCACCGAGTCGTCGTGCAGCACCAGCCAGTCGTGCGCGCGGGTGACGACCAGGTCGACGAACCGGTTGTGGCCGCCGTCGGCGACGACCTTCTCCAGCATCTTGCCCATGCCGGGCGCGATCTCCTGGGCGTCGGCGCGCCGGGTGATGGCCTCGCCGACCACCGCCTGCACGTCCGCGTCGCGGAGCACGGTCAGGGCGCCCCGCAGCGCCGCGGACAGCTCCGCGGTGACCCGGTCGGCGTGCTCCGGATCGGCGAGCCAGACCCCGAGCCGGCTGCCTATGCCGACGGCGCGCAGCCGCTGCCGTACGACGTCCTCGGAGAGGAAGTTCTCGCCGACGAACTCACCGAGCGAGACGCCCAGCTGGTCCTTCTTGGTGGGGATGATCGCGGTGTGCGGGATGGGCAGGCCGAGGGGGTGGCGGAACAGGGCGGTGACCGCGAACCAGTCGGCCAGCGCGCCGACCATGCCCGCCTCGGCGGCCGCGCCGACGTAGTCCGCCCAGGCGCCGGCGCCCGAGTGCGACGCCCACCGGGTCAGGACGTACACGAGCGCCACGAACAGCAGCAGGCCGGTCGCGGTCAGTTTCATGCGGCGCACTCCGCGCTGCTTCTCCCGGTCGGCCGCGCTGAACGTCGTCATCGTGCGGGCGGCGGGCGCCGGGGCGGCCGGTCCCTCCGGGTCGCCCGTCGGTTCAGATGTCGTACGGTCCATTCACTCCACCCGTCCGTGATCTCCTGCACATATTGTCCCTTCCTGACCGACTGTCGGAACGGGTCAGGAGTTCCCGGCGTCTCTCCGGGCGGGGAGCTGCCCCGTTCACCTCCCGCCCGCCCCATGACGCATCATGGGGATGATCACATCGGAGCCCGGGGCTCCCTTTCGCCCGAGGAGACACGCACCCGCATGACCACGCGTCACGGTTATGCCCTGCTTTCCGCCATCGTCGCCGCGATCGTGGCCCTGTCCGCCGCGATATACGTCTCGGTCGCCGCCGACGGCACCGGCGCCGGCACGCGCACCCTCGCGGGGGCCGGGACCCCGCACAACTCGGCCGCCCCCGCCTCCGCCGGGGCCTGGGTCGGCGCCTGGTCCGCCTCCCCGGCCGGCGGCGAGCCCGGCACCGACACCGACGGGATGGCCGGCCGCTCGGTGCGCAACGTCGTGCACGCGGCCGTCGGGGGTACGAGTGCCCGCGTCACGCTGTCCAATCTCTACGGCCGGTCACCGCTCACGATCAGCCACGCCTCGATCGCCGTGGCCGCCGGCACCGGCACCGCGGCCGCGAGGACCGACGGCATGCGGCGCCTGACCTTCGGCGGCAGCCCCGCCGTCGTCGTCCCGGCGGGCCGGCAGGTCCTGAGCGACGCCGTCGCCCTGCGCGTCCCCGGCGGCGGCGACGTCCTGGTCACCACGTACTCGCCGGTCCCCTCCGGGCCGGTCACCTACCACCCGCACGCCCGCCAGATCTCCTACGTCGCCACCGGCGACCGCACCGAGGACCTCACGGCGACCGCGTACACCGGGCGGAGCGAGTACTGGCGCTACCTGACCGCGCTGGACGTGCTCAGCGACGCGTCGGACGGCACGGTCGTCGTCCTCGGCGACTCGCTCACCGACGGCATCACCTCCACCGAGAACGCCAACCGCCGCTGGACCGACGTCCTTTCGCAGCGGCTGCGCACCGCCGTGGCGGCCGGCCGGGACGTGCCGCGCTACAGCGTCGTCAACCAGGGCATCAGCGGCAACCAGGTCCTCGCCGACAGCACCGGTCTGGTGTACTCGGGGACTCGCGCCGGCGCATCCGTGCCCGGCAACGAGAGCGGCCTGGGCCGTTTCTCCCGGGACGTGCTGGGCCGGACCAACGTCCGGGCCGCCGTCATCGACCTCGGCGTCAACGACATCCTGCGCAACCCGCGGCTCGCCGACCCCGACCGGGTCCTCGCCGGTCTGCGCACCCTCGTCGGCCAGGCCCACGCCCGCGGCCTGCGGGTCGTCGGCGCGACCCTGATGCCGTTCCACGGCCACCACGGCTACACCCCGGCCCGCGACGCCGTACGGCAGCGGATCAACGCCGACATCCGCGCGGGCCTGGTCTACGACGCCGTCGTGGACTTCGACCGGGCCCTGCGCGACCCCTACGACCCGCGGCGGCTGCGCGCCGACTACGACTCGGGCGACCACCTCCACCCCAGCGACAAGGGATACGCGCGGATGGCCGAGGAGTTCGACCTCGACGACCTCAAGGGGACGGTGCCGGCGAGGCTGTAGGGCAGGTCCGGGGCGCCCACCGCACGACCGGCCGGCCGATCGAGAGACCGGCCGGACCGCCGGACGTCAGACCGGCCGGACCGCCGGACGTCAGGTCAGTGCAGTTCGCCGCCGGAGTCCCGGCCCTCCAGCCGCTCGCGCCGCCGCTCCTCCTTGAGTCGCTGCCGTTCGGCCCGCGTGACCTTGCGCTCGATCCCGACCCCGCCCCAGAACGCGAACCCGGTCACGACCACCCGGGGTGCCCCCGGATCGCCCCCGGTCCCCACCTCGCGCTGGTCGAAGCCGCCCATGACGCCGATGCCGTGGACGACGACCTCGACGCCCGGCGGCACGGTGATCTGGACGCCGCCCATGATCGCGATGCAGTTGATCACGACCTCCCGGTCGGCGAAGTTCGCCTCCCGCAGATCGATCTCGCCGCCGCCCCAGAACGCGAACGACGTGAACCGCCTCGGCACCGTCCAGCGTCCCCGCCGCTGGAACCCCGACATCACCGCCACGGCCCAGGTCGACGAGCCCTCACCGCCGACGATCCGCCGCGCCCAACTCCCCTGTCCCGCGGTCTCCTTGGTCATCGACACCGGGGAGGCGTGGGCGGTCGGCAGGTCCCGGGTAATCGGCGTCAGCTCCCCGTAGGTGCGCGCCTTGTACGTCGCGTCGAGCCGTTCCTCGAACTCCGTCATGTCGAGCCGGCCCTCCGCGAGGGCGTCCCGCAGGACCTCGGCGACTCGTTCACGATCGGCGTCGGACGCGCGGAGCTCCGGAAGGTCGTCGGTCATGCCCAGCAGCCTACGAGTTCACCCGCCCCGCGGCTACGACACCGATTCCTCCGAAGACGCCGGGGACGGGGAAGGGGACGCCGGGGACGGTTCGGGCGGCTCCGGCTTCGACTCCGCGTACATCCTGGCGATCACCGCCTCGATGTCCGGCTCCCGCACCGAGAGGTCCAGCAGCGGGTACCCGGCGGCGACCCTCGCCACCAGCGCCGCCGCCGACTCCGCCGCCGGGAACGCCAGCCACTGCCGCGGGCCTTCCACCCGTACGACCCGGGCCGGCGGCGCCACGATCGGCGGCAGCTCCCGCTCCAGGTCCACCACCAGGGTCCGCTCGCTCTCCCCCACCTCGTGCAGGCCGGTGAGCGGACCGTCGTACATGAGCCGCCCGTGGTCGATGACCATCACCCGCGAGCACAACTGCTCGATGTCCTGGAGATCGTGCGTGGTCAGCAGCACCGTCGTACCACGCTCGGCGTTCAGCTCCCGCAGGAAGGTGCGCACCGCGACCTTGGAGATCACGTCGAGCCCGATCGTCGGCTCGTCGAGGTACAGCACCTCCGGGTCGTGCAGCAGGGCCGCCGCGATGTCGCCGCGCATCCGCTGCCCCAGCGACAGCTGCCGCACCGGCACCTCCAGCAGGTCCCCGAGCTCCAGGAGTTCGACGCACCGGTCGAGGTTCTCGCGGTACCGGCCGTCAGGGATGCGGTACATGCGGTGCATCAGCCGGTACGAGTCGATCAGCGGCAGGTCCCACCACAGCGTCGTACGCTGCCCGAACACCACCCCTATCCGGTGCGCGAGGCGCAGCCGCTCCCGCGACGGGTCGATGCCCGCCACCCGCATGCGGCCGCCGCTCGGCGTCAGGATGCCGGTGAGCATCTTGATGGTGGTGGACTTGCCCGCGCCGTTCGGCCCGATGTAGCCGACCATCTCGCCGCGCGCCACCGTGAAGGAGATCGAGTCGACCGCGCGCACCTGCCGCCGCTCGCTCCGCAGGAAGCCGGTCTTCCTGCGCACGTCGAAGACCTTCTCGACACCGTCCACTTCGATGAACGCACTGTCCACGACCTCGTCCACGCTTCCCTCAGTTTCCCGTACTCCGGTAGGACCGCAGGCCGGCCCGCCAGGCCACCCCGGCCAGCGCGCAGCACCCCGCCGCCACCAGCGGCGGCGCGAAGGCGACCCAGTGCGGCAGCGCCAGGGGGTAGGGCCGCCCCAACAGGTAGGACACCGGCAGCCAGTTGACGAACGCCAGCGGCAGCACGAACGTCACCGCCCGCACCAGGTCCTTCCCGAACACCGTCGGCGGGTACTGCAACAGCGTCGTACCGCCGTAGGTGAACGCCGACTGCACCTCGGCGGCGTCCTGCGCCACGAACTGGAAGGCCGCGCCCACCACGAACAGCGCGGAGAAGATCGCCGCGCCGCTGACCAGCGTCACCGGCAGCAGCAGCGCCTTCGGCACGCTCCAGTCGACGTCGACGGCGGTCAGCGCCCAGCCCAGGACCAGCGCCCCCTGCACCGTCCGGGCGGTCCGGCGCAGCGCGAAACGGTCCGCCGCGACCTGCGCGAGCACCGGCGCGGGCCGCACGAGCAGGGTGTCGAGCGTGCCGTCCCGCACCCGCGTGCCCAGCCGTCCCGCCGAGCCGACCACGAGGTCGGCGATCCCGAAGGACGTCACGGACAGGCCGTAGAGCAGGGCGACCTCGGGCAGCGAGTAGCCGCCCAGTGAGTCCACCCGGGAGAACATCAGCAGGATCGCCACGAAGTCGAGCCCGGTCACCAGCAGGTTGCCGAGCACGGTCATCGCGAAGGAGGCCCGGTAGGTCGTCGTGGAGCGGATCCACATCCCCGCGATCAGCCGGTAGGCGCGCAGCCCCTCGACCACCACACCGACCCGGCCCGCCCGCACCATGCCGCCCGCTCCGGCCCGCACCACCTCGTCCGCCCCAGCCGCCCCACCGGCCCGCACCACCTTGTCCGCCCCGGCCGCCTCAGCCACCCTGGACCACCACCCGTCGGGTCGCCGCCGCCTGCACCAGCCGCCCGGCGCCCAGCAGCGCCACCGCCCATCCCGCCTGGAAGGCGAAGGTCCGCAGCGGATCGGCCTCGCCCATCAGGACGTCCGCGGGCAGTTGCAGCAGCGCCGACCACGGCAGCGCCCGCACGACCTCGCCGAGCCCCCCGGGGAACACGTTCAGCGGCAGCGTCATCCCCGAGCAGAACAGCCCCGTCACCAGAAGCAGTTGCAGCACGCCCGTGCCGTCCAGCAGCCAGAACCCGCTCAGCGCCACCAGGAAGCGGATCGCGAAACTGACCACCGCCCCCAGCAGGACCGCCACCAGGAACGCGAGCCACACCAGCGGATCGCGCGGCAGCGCCACCGGGAAGAACCACGCCCCGAACGCGAAGGGGATCACCCCCCGGCCCAGCAACTGGAACGCCGAACGGCCCAGGTCGGCCGCCAGGAACCACAGTTGGAGATCGGCCGGCCGGTACAGGTCGATCGCGATCTCACCGGTGCGGATGCGCTCCATGAGCTCGTTCTCGATCCCGCCGCCCTGGATGGCCAGCGCCGCGAACAGCGCCTGCCCCAGCCACACGTAGGTGACCGCCTGCGCCTGGTCGTAGCCGCCCAGATGCGGCCGCTCGTCCCACAGCGCCAGATACGTGTACACCAGGATCAGACCGAAGACGGTGTTGGTGAACACCCCGGCCGCGGTGGCCATCCGATACGTCGCGTACCGTCGAAAACCCCCCGCCGCGACAGCCGCGTACAACCGGACCGAGCCCACACCCACCGTCCCCCTCACCCGCCCGCAGCCGTTCCGGCACCGAAGCGCAGGAGCCTAGCCCCCAGGTGGCGAGCCGTGCCACGGGTTTTCCGGTCCTGGATGCGTGCCGGAAACCGGGAACGGAACGCATGGTGCGAGAGTCTTCAACAGAGGACGCAGAACGCGAACGAGGTCGTACGGGAACGTACGACGCGAAACAGGAGTCCGTGCACGACATGAGTGACGAGCCGCAGCCGCAGCAGCCGAACCAGGGCTGGGCACCGAGAGAGCCGCAAGCGGCCGCAGAGCCCGCGGGCACACCGCCCGCCAGGCCGAAGCGGCCCCGGCGCACCGGCTGGCGCCGGCTCCTCCCGACCTGGCGCATGGTGCTCGGCACGTTCGTCCTCGGCGTCGCGCTGCTCGCCGGCCTGTTCTTCCTCGGCTACTCCATGGTGCAGATCCCGTCCGCCAACGCCTTCGCCACCAAGCAGAGCAACGTCTACCTCTACGCGGACGGCAGCCAGCTCGCCCGCGACGGCGAGGTCAACCGGGAGAACGTCTCCCTCCCCCAGATCTCCAAGGACGCCCAGCACGCCGTACTGGCCGCGGAGGACCGCGACTTCTACACCGAGTCCGCGATCGACCTCAAGGCGATGCTGCGGGCCGGCTGGAACACCGCCACCGGCAAGGGCAGGCAGTCCGGCTCCACGATCACCCAGCAGTACGTGAAGAACTACTACCTCGCGCAGGAACAGACCGTCACCCGCAAGGTGAAGGAGTTCTTCATCTCCATCAAGCTCGACCGCAGCGAGAGCAAGGACAGCATCCTCGAGGGCTACCTCAACACCAGCTACTTCGGCCGCAGGGCCTACGGCATCCAGGCCGCCGCCCAGGCCTACTACGGCGTCGACGCCTCCGCGCTCGACCCGGCCCGCGCCGCCTACCTCGCCGCACTCGTCAACGCGCCCAGCGAGTACGACGTCGTCGCCCACCCGGAGAACAAGCCGGCGGCCCTCGCCCGCTGGAACTACGTCCTGGACGGCATGGTCAAGAAGGGCTGGCTCAGCCAGTCGGCGCGCACCGGCCTGAAGTTCCCCATGCCGAGGGAACAGACCGTCTCCACCGGCAAGTCCGGGCAGCGCGGCTACGCCGTCGAGGCCGTCAACGAGTACCTCGTCAAGAACAAGATCGTCACCACGGACGAGCTGGAGGCGGGCGGCTACCGCATCACCACCACCCTGCAGAAGAGCAAGCAGAACGCCTTCGTCAAGGCCGTCGACGACCAGGTGATCTCCAAGCTCGACAAGAAGCACCGCAAGGTCGACACCTACGTCCGGGCCGGCGGCGCCTCCGTCGACCCCAGGACCGGCAAGGTCGTCGCCATGTACGGCGGCATCGACTTCGTCAAGCAGTTCACCAACGGCGCGACCCGCGGCGACTTCCAGGTCGGCTCCACCTTCAAGCCGTTCGTGTTCACCTCGGCCGTCGCGAACGACTCCACGACGCAGGACGGCCGCACCATCACCCCCAACACGACCTACGACGGCACCAACAAGCGCCCCGTCGAGGGCTGGCCCGGCGGCACCTACGCCCCCGAGAACGAGGACCAGGTCTCCTACGGCGACCTCACCGTGCGCGAGGCCACCGACAAGTCCGTCAACGCGGTGTACGCGCAGATGGCCGTCGACGTCGGCTCCGACAAGGTCAAGCAGACCGCGATCGACCTCGGCATCCCGGGCGACACCCCCGACCTCACCGCCTCCCCGTCCATCGCGCTCGGCCCCTCCACCGCCAGCGTCCTGGAGATGGCGGAGGCGTACGCGACCCTGGCCAACCACGGCCGGCGCGGCATGTACCGCCTGGTCGACAAGATCACCAAGGAGGGTCACAGCGCCGCCGTGCTGCCCGCCTACAAGACCGACCAGGCCGTCAGCCGCGAGGCCGCCGACACCACCACCTCGGTCCTGCAGAGCGTCGTCGAGAACGGCACCGCCACCGCGGCCCAGGCCGCGGGCCGTCCCGCCGCCGGCAAGACCGGCACCGCCGAGAAGGACACGGCCGCCTGGTTCGCCGGCTACACCCCCGAACTCGCCACCGTCGTCTCCGTCATGGGCCAGGACCCCGTCACCGCCGCCCACAAACCGCTGTACGGCGCGATGGGCCTGCAGCGGGTCAACGGCGGCGGGGCGCCCGCCCAGATCTGGGCGCAGTTCACCAAGGACGCCCTGAAGGGCAAGCCCGTCGGCGAGTTCGACCTCCGGCTCCAGCCCGGCGCCGACGAGGTCCAGGAGGCCCCCAGCGACGAGGCGACCGACCCCGGCACGGGCGACCCCGACGAGGAGGGCACGACGGGCACCACGGGCACCACGGGCACGACCGGCGGCACGAACACCCGGGGCCAGACGCAGGGACAGACCGGCGGCACCACCACCGGCGGCACCACCGGCGCCACGCCCACCACCGGCGGCACGAACGGCACCCCCACCACCGGCGGGACCACGACCGGCGGCACCACGGGCGGCACCACCACCGACGGCGGCACCACGACCGGCACCACCGGCGGGACGACGACCGACGGCGGCACCACGAACGGCGGCACCACGAACGGCACCGGCGGCGGCGACACGGGCGGGACCACCGGCACCAGCGCCGGCACCGTGGCGGGCCCGCTCAGCAGCGCCACGAGAAGACGCTGACCGGCCCCGGCCGGGGCGCGCGCCGCCCCGGCCGACCCGGTCAATGCCCCGAGGTCGCCTTCAGCCCCACCACCGCCACCAGCAGCAGCGACACGAAGAAGATCCGGGCGGCCGTCACCGGCTCACCCAGCACCACCATGCCGAGCACCGCCGCCCCGGCCGCGCCGATGCCCACCCACACGCCGTAGGCGGTACCGATGGGCAGCGACCTCGCCGCGTACGACAGCAGCAGCATGCTGGCCACGATGCCGGCGCCGGTGAGCACACTGGGCAGCGGCCGGGTGAAACCGTCGGTGTACTTCATCCCGACCGACCAGCCGACCTCCAGCAGACCGGCGACGACGAGCAGAACCCAGGCCATGACAGGGACCTCCGAGACGGGCGGGTGCGGGCGATGCGTCGTCTTTGCCTGCGTCCCGGTACGGCGCGTCTCGTCGGGTCTCCTTCGAAGGTAGCAAAGGAACAGCGTGAGGGGCCGGTGACCATGGTCACCGGCCCCTCACGCCATCGATCCACAGGCACCGCCCGTGGTTACAGATACAGCCCCGTCGAGTCCTCCGACCCCTCGAACCGGTCCGCGGCCACCGCGTGCAGATCCCGCTCACGCATGAGCACGTACGCGATGCCCCGCACCTCGACCTCGGCCCGGTCCTCCGGGTCGTACAGCACCCGGTCGCCCGGCTCCACGGTCCGCACGTTCTGACCCACCGCGACGACCACGGCCCAGGCCAGCCGGCGGCCGACCGCCGCCGTGGCCGGGATCAGGATGCCGCCGCCCGAACGCCGCTCGCCCTCACCGGTCTCCTGCCGCACGAGCACCCGGTCGTGCAGCATCCGGATGGGCAGCTTGTCGTGCTGGGGGCTGGAATCGTTCCTGTTGGCGCTCACGCGTCGAATTTACCTGCCCCGGCCCCGTCCGGGCGCCGCCGGGTCAGCTCCGGCGGCGGCGGGTCCCCAGGGCCAGCAGCCCCACCACCCCGAGCACGGCCAGCGCGGCGACCGGCACGACCCGCTCCAGCCGCGGCGCGCCCTGCTCGTCCACGAACTGGCCCTTGACGTCGCTCACGACGCGGTTCACGCCGACGTAGGCACGCCCCAGCGTGTGGTCGATGTGGGAGACGGCCCTGGCCCGGGCGTCCCCGACGATCGTCTTCGGGTGCACCCGCACCCCGATCTCGTCGAGCGTCTCGGCCAGCAGCTCGCGGCGGCGCCTGATGTCCGCCTCGATCTGCGCCGGGGTTCTCGTGTCCGACGTGTCCGCCACCGTACGGCCTCCGAAGTCAGCTGATGCTTGGTGCGGACAGTCTGTCAGCTCGCGGCCGGAGCGCACTGTCAGGACCCCCGGTTACGCTCGGAGCGGCACCCGTTCTTTTGCCTTTGCACGCACAAGGAGACCAGGACCGATGACGGAGCGACTCCAGCCCGGGGACACGGCCCCCGCCTTCACCCTCCCCGACGCCGACGGCAACGAGGTCTCGCTGGCCGACCACAAGGGCCGCAAGGTCATCGTCTACTTCTACCCGGCGGCCCTCACCCCCGGCTGCACGAAGCAGGCGTGCGACTTCACGGACAACCTGGAACTGCTGGCCGGCGCGGGCTACGACGTGATCGGCATCTCCCCCGACAAGCCGGAGAAGCTCGCGAAGTTCCGCGACAAGGAGTCCCTGCGGATCACCCTCCTCGCGGACCCCGACAAGACGGCCACCGAGGCGTACGGCGCGTACGGCGAGAAGAAGAACTACGGCAAGACCTACATGGGCGTCATCCGCTCCACGGTCGTCGTCGACGAGGACGGCAAGGTCGACCGGGCCCTGTACAACGTCCGCGCGACCGGCCACGTCGCGAAGATCATCAAGGACCTGGGGATCTGAGCACCCACTCCCGACCGCACGAGCGGCTCGCCCGGGGACGCCCCGGCGCGGGCCGCTTCCCGTTCCGGGCGTGACTGTCGGATCACCTGCTCGTTACTTCGTACGAGCCGCGAACATACGGCCGGAACGAAGGGGGTCCATGGGGGTCAGCAGATACACCAGGGAGCGACTGGAGGAGGCGGCTTCCGGAGCGCGGACCTTGTCGGAGGCGCTGGACAGAATGGGGGTGGACCCCAGGAGCTCCACGCGTCGCTATGTGCTGGCCCGCATGAGGAGGCTCGGGGTGGACGTCTCGCACTTCGAACGCGAGGGCGTCAAGTGGACCAGGGAGATCCTCCAGTCCGCGGTGTCGGCTTCGACGAGCATGTCCGAGGTGCTGCGCCGGCTCGGACTCGAGGCGGTCGGCGGGCACCACACCCACATCAGTCGCAGGGTCAGGGCGTACGGCATCGACACCTCGCATTTCCGGGTGCCGACCCGGCGGGGCGAACGCCGGCGCCCGAGGACTCCCGCGGGCCTGCTCGTGGAGCGGCCGGCCGGCGAGGCCCGGCGCGTCCCCGGTGACCGTCTCAAGTGGGCGATGACCGCGTCGGGCGTGCCGGAACAATGCGCCCTGTGCGGCACGGAAGCGACCTGGCGGGGCCGCCCACTCCCCCTGGAGGTCGACCACGTCGACGGCGAGTGGTGGAACAACCGCATCGAGAACCTGCGACTGCTCTGCCCCAATTGCCACTCCACGACCGACAGTTACCGCGGGCGGGGCAAGAGGAGCGCCAGAGGCGGCGCGGCATGAGCCGGGGAGTGCGGTACACCCGCGAGCGCTTGTCCGAAGCTGCGGCGCGGTGTTCCGACATCGACGAGGTCATCGCGTTCTTCGGGACGAGGGCGTACGGCCAGCTCCGACGCCACCTCTTCAGGCGGTTCGACCACTTCGGCATCGATGTCTCCCACATGCCGCGCCGGATGTGGGTGCAGACGCCCGACAAGCCCGGAGCGGACGCGCTGCGGCGAGCGGTCACGCAGGCGACGTCCGTCGCGGGCGCTCTGCGCGCCCTCGGGATGGAGCCGTACAACAACCGCCTGCGTACCCTGCTTCGCGAGTGGGCGGCGGAGGCGGGCCTGAGCGTCTCCCACTTCCTCGGCCAGGCGCATCAGCGGGGAAAGCCGGGAACCGTCCCCCTCCGCGGCCCCCAGGACATCCTCGTCGAGCACCAGGGCAAGCAGCGGACGAGGACACATCTGCTGCGTCGGGCGCTCTTCGAGATCGGGGTCCGGGAGGAGTGCGCCGACTGTGGCACGGGGCCTGAATGGCTGGGCAGACCCATGACGCTGGAGGTCGACCACATCAACGGGGACTGGCGAGACGACCGGCCCGAGAACCTGCGGTTGCTGTGCCCCAACTGCCACGCGGTCACCACTACCTGGTGCCGAGGTGGCCGCAGGCAACGACCGGGCTAGAGGGTCCTCCGCTCTGCGGTCTCCGGCCCGCTACGATGGCCTGACCAGCGGCCGTTGCTGAATGGTATAAGCAGAGGTTTTAGGTGCCTCGGGGCTTTTGCCCATGTGGGTTCGACTCCCATCGGCCGCACAGCACAGAGGGGCCGCCCCACCAGGCGGCCCCTCTTCCGTTGCTCAGCCCAACAGCTCCCGTATCACCGGTACCAGCCCCCGGAACGCCTTCCCCCGGTGGCTGATCGCGTTCTTCTCGTCCGGGGTCAGTTCCGCGCAGGTTCGGGTGTCGCCGTCCGGCTGGAGGATCGGGTCGTAGCCGAAGCCGTTCGTGCCCGTCGGGGCGTGGCGCAGGACGCCGGGCAGGCGGCCCTCGACCACGCGTTCCGTGCCGTCCGGCAGGGCGAGGGCCGCCGCGCAGGCGAAGTGGGCGGCGCGGTGTTCGTCGGCGATGTCGGAGAGCTGGGCGAGGAGCAGGTCGAGGTTGGCCTTGTCGTCGCCGTGGCGGCCGGCCCAGCGGGCGGAGAAGATGCCGGGGGCGCCGCTGAGGACGTCGACGCAGAGGCCGGAGTCGTCGGCGACGGCGGGCAGGCCGGTCGCGCGGGCGAGGGCGTGGGCCTTGAGGAGGGCGTTCTCGGCGAAGGTGACGCCTGTTTCGCGGACGTCGGGGATCTCGGGGTAGGCGTCCGCGCCGACGAGGTCGTGGGGCAGTCCTGCGTCGGCGAGGATCGACCTGAGTTCGGTGATCTTTCCGGCGTTGCGGGTGGCGAGGATCAGGCGGGTCATGGGGTCCAGTATCGCCAGTCGCCGCAGCGGTGCGTTACGGGGTGCAGACCTTGGTCAGTTCGCCGGCCGCGTCGGTGACGGGGCTGAGGTCGGGGGTCTCGTCGCCGTTCCTGACGGCCGTACGGACGTTGTCGACGGCTTTGCCGAGGCCGTCGACGGCCTCGTTGACGTCGGTGTTGTCGGTCCTGTCCCCTATTTTGTCGAGGTTGTTCTCGATGGAGTTGAGGGACTGGTCGAGCCGGCTGGGGTCGTTGGAGGCGTTCTCCACGGCCTGCTGGAGGTCGGTGACGCTGTCGGCGATGACGTCGGCGGTCTGGACGCAGTCCAGGGCCGTGGTGACGGCGTCGCAGCCGGTGGTGAGACCGGTGGTGAGTGCGACGGCCGCGACGGCGGCGGCGATGGCGGTGCGGCGGCCTCGGTGGCGACTCGCGGACATGGCTGTGTTCCTCCCCTGGGCAGGCCCGAGGGCCCCCGTTTGCCGGCCGGGCGCACGGTGGTGGGCCGTGCGCCCGTATGCGTAGGGACGCGGGGGCGGGCGGCCGGGTTGCCCGTACGGCGGCCCTTGTTGGTGCGCCCTTCACGTCGGAGCGTTTCCGCTTCGACGGGGGTGCCGGGCCGCTACTTGTCGGTGGCGGTGTCGAGGGCGGCGCGCTGGAGGGCGGCCAGGTCGGTGCAGCCGGCGACGGCCAGGTCGAGGAGGGAGTCGAGTTCCTCGCGGGCGAAGGGTTCGGCTTCGGCGGTGCCCTGGACCTCGACGAAGCGGCCGTCGCCGGTGCAGACGACGTTCATGTCGGTGTCGGCGCGTACGTCTTCCTCGTAGCAGAGGTCGAGGAGCGGGACGCCGCCGACGATGCCGACCGAGACGGCGCTGACGGTGCCGGTGAGGGGCTGGCGGCCGGCCTTGATCAGTTTCTTGCCCTGGGCCCAGGCGACGGCGTCGGCGAGTGCGACGTAGGCGCCGGTGATGGCGGCGGTGCGGGTGCCGCCGTCGGCCTGGAGGACGTCGCAGTCGAGGACGATGGTGTTCTCGCCGAGTGCCTTGTAGTCGATGACGGCGCGCAGTGAGCGGCCGATGAGGCGGCTGATCTCGTGGGTGCGGCCGCCGATCCTGCCGCGGACGGATTCGCGGTCGCCGCGGGTGTTGGTGGCGCGCGGGAGCATGGAGTACTCGGCGGTGACCCAGCCTTCGCCGCTGCCCTTGCGCCAGCGCGGGACGCCTTCGGTGACGGAGGCGGTGCAGAAGACCCTGGTGTCGCCGAAGGAGACGAGGACGGAGCCTTCGGCGTGCTTGCTCCAGCCGCGTTCGATGGTGATCGGGCGGAGTTGTTCGGGGGTGCGGCCGTCGATTCGAGACATGGCGTCGAGCCTAGTGGTAGATGCGGAAGGGCCTCCTCCCGCGGTGGGAGGAGGCCCTGTCCGGTGAGCGGGCGGCCCCGGGGGGCGGGTGGCTCACATCATGTCTTCGATCTCCGCGGCGATCGGGTCGGCGTCGGTGCCGATGACGACCTGGATGGCGGTGCCCATCTTGACGACGCCGTGTGCGCCGGCGGCCTTGAGGGCGGCGTCGTCGACCTTGCTCGCGTCGACGACCTCGGTCCGGAGGCGGGTGATGCAGCCCTCGACCTCTTCGATGTTGTCGATGCCGCCGAGCCCGGCGACGATCTTCTCAGCCTTGGTGGCCATGCTCTGTCTCCCTGATCCGAACCGCTTTTTCGCAGTAACCCACAGTTGGCCCATCTTCGCGAGCGGTCCTGCCGTGGGTGCCGAAGGATGGCGTGCACGACAGCGAGAACCGTCCGCCGACTGGTCTACACCACCGGGTGGACGGTCGCCAAACGCGGGTCCGGCCGGGAGGAGTTCGGATGAGCGCCAGCGGCGCCGCTACCGCCGATGGTGGTGTGAACCCCGTGCGGGTGCGGTGGAACAAGCTGTTCCAGGGGCTGCAGAAGATGGGGCGCAGTCTTCAGCTGCCCATCGCCGTGCTGCCGGCGGCCGGCATCCTCAACCGGCTGGGTCAGCCGGACGTGTTCGGGGACGAGGGGCTCGGCTGGACGAACGTCTCGAAGGTGATGGCGGGTGCGGGTGGGGCCCTGCTCAACGGTGAGCTGGGGCTGCCGCTGCTGTTCTGTGTGGGTGTCTCCATCGGCATGGCGCGGAAGGCGGACGGTTCGACGGCGCTGGCGGCCGTCACGGGGTTCCTCGTCTACTACAGCGTGCTGCGGCAGTTTCCGGAGGGTTGTCCCGCGGGGGCGAAGGCGATTCCCAACATCGGCTGCCAGGCGACCGTGGACGGCACGGTGGTGGCGTTCACGTTCCAGAATCCGGGGGTGTTCGGCGGCATCGTGATGGGGTTGGCGACGGCGTTCTTCTGGGCGCGTTTCCATCGTACGAAGCTGGTGGACTGGCTGGGTTTCTTCAACGGGCGGCGGCTGGTGCCGATCATCATGGCGTTCGTGGCGATCCTGTTCGCGGCGCTGTGCCTGTGGGTGTGGCCGCCGATCGGTGACGGGCTGGAGAGTTTCAGCAACTGGATGAGTGATCTGGGTGCGTGGGGTGCCGGGGTGTTCGGTCTGGCGAACCGGGCGTTGCTGGTGATCGGGTTGCACCAGTTCCTGAACGTGCCCATCTGGTTCCAGTTCGGTTCGTACACGAAGCCGGACGGGACGGTGGTGCACGGTGACATCAACATGTTCCTGGCGGGCGACCCGAACGCGGGGCAGTTCACGTCGGGGTTCTTCCCGATCATGATGTTCGCGTTGCCGGCGGCGGCGCTGGCGATGACGCACTGTGCGAAGCCGCACCGCCGCAAGGAGGTGGGGGGTCTGATGCTGTCGGTGGCGCTGACCTCGTTCGTCACGGGTATCACCGAGCCGATCGAGTACTCGTTCCTGTTCGTCGCGCCGGTGTTGTACGTGGTGCACGCGGTGTTGACGGGTGTGTCGATGGCGGTGACGTGGGGGCTGGGTGTGCATGACGGTTTCAGTTTCTCGGCGGGCCTGATCGACTACGTCATCAACTGGAATCTGGCGACGAAGCCGTGGGCGATGATTCCGATCGGGCTGTGTTTCGCCGCGGTCTACTACGTGGTCTTCCGGTTCGCGATCACGAGGTTCGACCTGAAGACTCCGGGGCGGGAGCCGGAGGACGAGGTCGAGGACGTCACAAAGGTCTGACGCCGTAGTCGAGTTGGGCCCCCGGACCGTCGGTCCGGGGGTCTTTCGACGTGCTCGTGCCGTTTTGGCGGCGGCTTTCGAGGGGGCGGGAGAGGGCACGGAGCGTAGTGCTCCGGTTGCAGAACTAGCGGGTTCCTTATACGGCCTTCACCGTGCTAAAACATGGTCTACACCACTGAGTGGTGTAGACCACCACCCGATGGAGGAAGTATGAGCTCCGCCACCGCGACACCGGCGGCCCCCGCGAAGAAGCGAGGATCCGGCCTGCTCCAGGGCCTGCAGAAGGTCGGCCGCAGCCTGCAGCTCCCGATCGCCGTACTGCCGGCGGCGGGACTCCTGCTCCGCTTCGGCCAGCAGGACATCCACGACAAGCTGAACCTGCCGGACAAGGTCACGGCCGTCTTCGCCACCGCCGGCGGCGCGATCTTCGACAACCTGCCGATGCTGTTCTGCATCGGTGTCGCGATCGGTTTCGCCAAGAAGTCCGACGGCTCGACCGCGCTGGCCGCCCTGGTCGGCTTCCTGGTCTACAGCAACGTCCTCAAGGCGTTCCCGGTCACCGAGGCCAAGGTCCAGTCGGGCGCGGACATAGCCGCGACCTACAACAACCCCGGTGTCCTCGGCGGCATCGTGATGGGTCTGCTGAGTGCCGTCATCTGGCAGCGCTTCCACCGGACGAAGCTGGTGGACTGGCTCGGCTTCTTCAACGGCCGCCGCCTGGTGCCGATCATCATGGCCTTCGTCGGCACCGTCCTCGGTGTCTTCTTCGGTCTGGTGTGGGAGCCGATCGGTGAGGTCATCTCCAACTTCGGCGAGTGGATGACGGGTCTCGGCTCCTTCGGTGCGGCCCTGTTCGGCCTGATCAACCGTGCGCTGATCCCGGTCGGCATGCACCAGTTCGTGAACTCCGTCGCCTGGTTCCAGATCGGCGACTTCAAGGACTCCGCCGGTGCCGTCGTGCACGGCGACCTCACGCGCTTCTTCGCCGGTGACCCGACCGCCGGTCAGTTCATGACGGGCTTCTTCCCGATCATGATGTTCGGCCTCCCGGCCGCCGCGATCGCCATCGCGCACAGCGCCCGCCCCGAGCGCCGCAAGGCCGTGCTAGGCATGATGATCTCGCTCGCGCTGACCTCGTTCGTGACGGGTGTGACCGAGCCCATCGAGTTCTCGTTCATGTTCATCGCGCCGCTGCTCTACGTCATCCACGCGGTGCTGACCGCCCTGTCGATGGCGATCACCTGGGCGCTCGGTGTGCACGCCGGCTTCACCTTCTCCGCGGGCTTCATCGACTACGCGCTGAACTGGAACCTGGCGACCAAGCCGTGGCTGATCATCCCGATCGGTCTCGTCTTCGCCGCGATCTACTACACCGTCTTCCGCTTCGCCATCACGAAGTTCAACCTCCCCACCCCGGGCCGCGAGCCCGAGGAGGAGCTGGAGGACCTCACGAAGGCGTGAGCCCCGGCCGTACGGCATGACGAAGGCCCCGGAACCGACCAGGTTCCGGGGCCTTCGCGCGGGGTGCGTCAGATCTCGTACGACGCCCTCGGCTTCGCCAGTTCCACCGGGCCGTCGAAGGCCGCGCGCGCGTCGGTGAGGTTGACCCGCGGGTCGGTCCACGGGGGGATGTGGGTGAGCACCAGGCGGCGGGCGCCCGCCCGGGTCGCCGTCTCGCCCGCCTCGCGGCCGTTGAGGTGCAGGTCGGGGATGTTCTCCTTGCCGTGCGTGAACGCCGCCTCGCACAGGAACAGGTCACTGTCGCGGGCGAGCTCGTCCAGCGCGGGGCTGACGCCGGTGTCGCCGGAGTACGTCAGGGTCTTCCCGCCGTGCTCGACGCGGATGCCGTACGCCTCCACGGGGTGGGCCACCCGCTCGGTGTGCACCGTGAACGGGCCGATCTCGAACGTGGACGGCTTGACCGTGTGGAAGTCGAAGACCTCGCTCATGGAGGAGGCGGTGGGGGTGTCGGCGTAGGCGGTCGTCAGCCGGTGTTCGGTGCCCTCGGGGCCGTAGACGGGGAGCGGGTCGCAGCGGCCGCCGTCGTGGCGGTAGTAGCGGGCGACGAAGTACGCGCACATGTCGATGCAGTGGTCGGCGTGCAGATGGCTGAGGAAGATCGCGTCGAGGTCGTAGAGACCGCAGTGACGCTGCAGCTCGCCGAGGGCGCCGTTGCCCATGTCGAGAAGCAGCCGGAAGCCGTCGGCCTCTAGGAGGTAGCTCGAGCAGGCCGATTCCGCGGACGGGAACGACCCCGAGCAGCCGACGACGGTGAGCTTCATGAAGCAGAAACCTCCGCTGGCGGGGAACTTTTCTGGAAAGGAGACGGGGGTCGTGCGGTGCGTCGAGCGTAAGGCGCAAAACGTCGGGTCGCTCCTCCGCCAAGGGCTGTTGTGGGCGAACTCACCTGTGGTGTCACCGGTTCGGCTGGAAGAGGGGTGCATGAGGTGTGAGAGAGGGCGCGCGACGGAGATCGCGCGCCGGTAACGTCTTCGGCATGAACACGTCCTGGTGGCTCGCGCTCGTGGCGGTGATGCTGCTCGCCCTGGTGGCCACGCTGGTCGACGGCTGGGGGCGGGGGCACCGGCCGAGGGGCCGCGGAAGCAGACCGCCGGGGCGCCCGTCGGGACCGCGCGGGCGGGCGGCGGCGCCGCGGGCGGCGGAGATCTGGTGGGCGAACGTGCCCTTCGAGGACGGCCGCGGAGCGGGCGGGCCCCCGCGCGGGGCGGGTGGCGGGCGGGCGAAGGACCGGCCGTGCCTGGTGCTCGCGGTGCGCGGGCGGCGGGCGACCGTCGTGAAGATCACCAGCAAGTACCACGGGGAGCGGCCCGGGGTGATCGCGCTGCCGCCGGGCGCCGTCGGGGACGCGCAGGGCCGCGCCAGTTTCCTGGAGACGGACGAGCTGCGGGAGGTACCGGTGGGCGACTTCCGGCGCCGGGTGGGGGTGGTGGACCCGGTCCTGTGGGACCAGGTCCGTCACCTCGCGGGCTGAGCCGGCCGGCGGCTCACGCCCAGAGCTGGCCGTGCAGGGTCTCGATGGCCTCTTCCGTGGTGGCCGCCGTGTAGACGCCCGTGGAGAGGTACTTCCAGCCGCCGTCGGCGACGAGGAACACGATGTCCGCGCTCTCGCCCGCCTTGACGGCCTTGTTGCCGACGCCGATCGCCGCGTGCAGGGCGGCGCCGGTGGAGACACCGGCGAAGATGCCCTCCTGCTGGAGCAGCTCGCGGGTGCGGGTGACGGCGTCGGCGGAGCCGACGGAGAAGCGGGTGGTCAGGACGGAGGCGTCGTAGAGCTCCGGGACGAAGCCCTCGTCGAGGTTGCGCAGGCCGTAGACCAGGTCGTCGTAGCGCGGCTCGGCGGCGACGATCCTCACGTCCGGCTTGTTCTCGCGCAGGAAGCGGCCGACGCCCATGAGGGTGCCGGTGGTGCCGAGGCCCGCGACGAAGTGGGTGATCGAGGGCAGGTCGGCGAGGATCTCCGGGCCGGTGCCGGTGTAGTGGGCGCCGGCGTTGTCGGGGTTGCCGTACTGGTAGAGCATCACCCAGTCGGGGTGCTCGGCGGACAGCTCCTTGGCGACGCGTACGGCGGTGTTGGAGCCGCCCGCGGCGGGGGACGGGATGATCTCCGCGCCCCACATGCCGAGCAGGTCACGGCGTTCCCGCGACGTGTTCTCGGGCATCACGCAGACCATGCGGTAGCCCTTGAGCCTGGCCGCCATGGCAAGGGAGATGCCGGTGTTGCCGGAGGTCGGCTCCAGGATCGTGCAGCCGGGGGTGAGACGGCCGTCCTTCTCCGCCTGCTCGATCATGTGCAGGGCCGGGCGGTCCTTGACCGAGCCGGTCGGGTTGCGGTCCTCCAGCTTGGCCCAGATGCGGACGTCGGCGGACGGCGAGAGCCGCGGCAGGCGCACCAGAGGGGTGTTGCCCACCGCGGCGAGCGGGGAGTCGTAACGCATGGGTGCGCTACGGCCGCTCAGGCCATGCCGCCGGCGACGGCCGGCAGGATCGTGACGTTGTCGCCGTCGGCGAGCTTGGTGGAGATGCCGTCGAGGAAGCGGACGTCCTCGTCGTTGAGGTAGACGTTGACGAAGCGGCGCAGTTCACCGCCGTCCACGATGCGGGCCTGGATGCCGGTGTGCCGGGTCTCGAGGTCGGCGAAGAGGTCGGCGAGGGTCTCTCCGCTGGCCTCCACCGCCTTCTGGCCGTCGGTGTACTGGCGGAGGATGGTCGGGATGCGGACCTCGATGGCCATGGCTCAGGGCTCCTGTCGGATGGTGTCTGGTCGGTGGGCGCGCGGCGGCGGCACGGGCGCGTGGTCGTGCGCGGAGTGGGGCGGTCGCCGCGGCTCACGGCCGTACGGCGGCGGGGCCGGCGTCAACAGATGGCGCTGGCGAGCCTGCACAGGTCGACGTGCAGCCGCGCCACGAGCAGTGTGCCCGGCGTCTTGTCGCTCACGTCGTGGAGAACCATGGGCTCATCGTATCGATTCCCCCTCGGGCTCCTGGAATGTGATCTCACTCTTCGGACACTTTTCGTCCGAGGTACGAGATCAGTACGTCTCCACCACCCTGACCTCCTCCTCCGTGACCTCTCCTTCCACGATCCGGAACGAGCGGAACTGGAACGGGCCGGCGTCGTCGGTGTCGGCGGTGGAGACGAGGACGTAGTGGGCGCCGGGCTCGTTGGCGTAGGAGATGTCGGTGCGGGAGGGGTGGGCCTCGGTGGCTGTGTGGGAGTGGTAGACGATCACCGGCTCCTCGTCGCGGTCGTCCATCTCGCGGTAGAGCTTGAGGAGGTCCTGCGAGTCGAACTCGTAGAACGTGGGCGAGCGGGCGGCGTTGAGCATCGGGATGAAGCGCTCGGGGCGGTCGGTGCCCGCCGGGCCCGCGACGACCCCGCACGCCTCGTCGGGGTGGTCCGCGCGGGCGTGGGCGACGATCTGGTCGAACAGGGCCTGGGTCAGGGTCAGCATGCGGGTCAGGATAAACAGGGCGGCCGAGCGTGCCGGGGGGTGGTGCGCGGCCGCCCCGTACCGGTGGGCGGTACGGGGCGGCTCGGATGCCGGACAGGGGGTCCGGAGGGGTGTCAGCGGACGTTCGCCGGTTCCGGTTCGCGGCGCTCGGCGATGCGCGGGTCGCGGCTCCTGAGGACCGCCCAGCCGATGCCGAGGGCGACGGCCCAGCCGGCCATCACGTACAGGCAGACGCGGGAGTCGGCGTCGTAGGCGATGAGGCCGGTGACGAAGAGCAGGAACGCGATCGCGACGTAGGAGCACACCGCGCCGCCCGGGGCGGGGAACGAGGAGGCGGGCAGCCGGCCGGCCTCGACGGCGCGCCGGTAGAGGACGTGGCTGATCAGGATCATCAGCCAGGTCCAGATGCCGGCCGCGGTGGCCACCGAGGTGACGTAGCCGAACGCCTTCTCCGGGACGACGTAGTTGAGGAGCACGCCGATGCCCATGAAGGCGACGGAGACGGTGATGCCGAGGGCCGGGGTCTTGGTGGCCGACAGCTTGCTGAAGGCGCGCGGGGCCTCGCCGTTGGCGGCCAGGGTGCGCAGCATGCGGCCCGTGGAGAACATGCCCGAGTTGCAGGAGGACAGGGCGGCGGTGAGGACGACGAAGTTGACGATTCCCGCGCCGGCCGGGATGCCGATCACCGCGAAGGCCTTCACGAACGGGCTGACGCCCGGGGCGAACTCCGTCCACTTCACGACGCAGAGGATGACCGTGAGCGCGCCGACGTAGAAGAGGGCGATGCGCCAGGGAAGGGTGTTGATCGCCTTCGGGAGCGTCTTCTCGGGGTTCTCGGACTCGCCGGCCGTGACGCCGACCAACTCGACGGCGAGGTAGGCGAACATGACGCCCTGGAGGGTCATCAGGGACGAGCCGACGCCCTTGGGGAAGAAGCCGTCGAACTGCCAGAGGTTGGCGACCGCGGCCGTGTCACCGGCGGAGCTGAAGCCGAAGGTGAGGACGCCCAGGCCGATCACGATCATGCCGATGAGGGCGGTGACCTTGATCATCGAGGCCCAGAACTCGATCTCGCCGAACACCTTCACGGAGATCAGGTTGGCGGCGAACAGGACGACCAGGAAGACCAGGGCCGACACCCACTGCGGGACGGACGGGAACCAGTAGTTGATGTAGATGGCGGCGGCGGTCAGTTCCGCCATGCCGGTGACCACCCACATCAGCCAGTACGTCCAGGCGGTGAAGTAGCCGAAGAACGGGCCGAGGAACTCGCGGGAGTACTCCGCGAAGGAGCCCGACACCGGGCGGTAGAGCAGCAGTTCGCCGAGCGCCCGCATGATGAAGAAGATGATCACGCCCGCGAGGGCGTACATCAGGATGAGGCTGGGGCCCGCCTTGGCGATGTTGGCCCCGGCGTTGAGGAACAGGCCGACGCCGATGGCGCCGCCGATCGCGATCATCTGGACCTGGCGGCTGCCGAGCCCGCGCTCGTACCCCTCTCCGGGGGCGTCGCCGTGCGCGGCCTCACTGCCGTCGTGTGCCGTACCGACCTGCGACGAGGTCATGTGTGGTGCGCCTTTCTCCATGCCGGTCCGCGCCAGTCCCGTGGCGTCGGATCGGATTCCGGTCCCCCCGGACAGGTGGAGCTTCGTGCCTGGCCGGCGGTGACCGGCTCGGTGGCGCACCCGGCCGGGCATGGGTGGTGCCGGCCGGGCGGTCGTGAAGATTTATCACGGCCGCAACAGAGATCACCCGGGCGCCGTGTGGCGCGGGTCACGGGGAGAACCGGACAAACGGAGCCCGCGCCCGCATAAACGGCCGGACCGGTAATCTGATCGTTATCCGGATTTGAGCGTCCGCTGAGCGAACAATGGGTGAGGCCGAACCCCTCCGCGAGAGCGGCGGACTCAGGGCATGAGCGTCGAGACGAGCGACTCCTGGAGACCGCCCAGCCACAGGTACGCCATCACCATCGGCTTGCGCGGGTCCTCGTCCGGGAGCCGGTAGAGCAGGTCGGTGTCGTCCTCGTCGCTGATGTCCAGCCGCGAACCGATCGCCAGCCGCAGGTCGTTGAGGGCCCCGAGCCACTGCTTGGACTCCTCCGGCGCCAGCTTCAGCACCGCCCCGCCGTCACCGGCGGAGGTCAGCAGGTCGAGGGAACGGATCACGGCCAGAGCGCTCTCCCGCTTGCCGGCCCGCAGGTCGTTCTCGGTGTAGCGGCGGAACTCCGAGGAGTGGGCCCGCTGCTCCTCGGCGTCGCGCGGCCCCGGGCTCGCCTCCGGGTCGCCGTAGGCGTCGGGGAAGAGACGGCGCAGCACCGGGTCGGCGGGCGGTTCGCTCGGGCCCTCGGCGAACAGCTCGGCGAGCGGGTCGTCGCCCGCGTCCTCGGCGGGGCCGGGGCCGATGAGCTCCAGGAGTTGCACGGCCAGCGAGCGGATGATGGAGATCTCGACGTCGTCGAGGGCGACGGCCGCGCCGCCGCCGGGGAGCGGTTCGAAGTGTCCGGGCATCAGGGGATATCGCTACTTCCGGTCCTGCTGGAGGGTGGCCCACAGACCGTAGCCGTGCATGGCCTGCACGTCGCGTTCCATCTCCTCGCGGCTGCCGCTGGAGACGACCGCGCGGCCCTTGTGGTGGACGTCGAGCATGAGCTTGGTGGCCTTGTCCTTGCTGTAGCCGAAGTACGACTGGAAGACGTACGTCACATAGCTCATGAGGTTGACCGGGTCGTTGTGCACGATGGTGACCCAGGGGACGTCGGGCTCGGGTACGGCGAAGACCTCCTCCGCCGACTCGGTGCGTTCGATCTCAAGGGGAGCGGGTGACGTCACAGTGCCCATGCTGCCACCGCAGGGGGGTGGTCGCACAAACCGGCTGCGTGCGCTGTCCCGCGAACGGGTTCGCGGACCAAATCGTCAGAGTGACGAAATGGGGGTAGGATCCGTCGGCATGAACACAGCGGACCTTGGCCTGCCGGTGGACGTTCCCTCGACGGCACTCTTCACGGACCAGTACGAGCTCACCATGCTGCAGGCCGCTCTCAGGGCGGGCACCGCCGAACGGCGCAGCGTGTTCGAGGCCTTCACCCGCCGGCTGCCGGAGGGGCGCCGGTACGGCGTCGTCGCGGGCACCGGCCGGGTGCTGGACGCCGTGGAGAACTTCCGTTTCGACGCGGACGTCCTCGGATTCCTGCGCGCGCGGCAGATCGTCGACGAGCCGACCCTGGAATGGCTCGCCTCCTACCGCTTCGGCGGTGACGTCTGGGGCTATCCCGAGGGCGAGGTGTACTTCCCGGGCTCGCCGATCCTGCGGGTGGAGGGCACCTTCGCGGAGTGCGTGCTCCTGGAGACCGTGATCCTGTCCATCCTCAACCACGACTCGGCGATCGCCGCGGCCGCCTCCCGGATGTCCTCGGCGGCCGGCGACCGGCCGCTGATCGAGATGGGCGCCCGGCGCACCCACGAACTGGCCGCGGTCGCCGCCGCCCGCGCCGCCTACGTCGGCGGCTTCACCACCACCTCCGACCTCGCGGCCGGGTTCCGCTACGGCATCCCGACCGTCGGCACCAGCGCACACGCCTTCACCCTGCTGCACGACCACGAGCGGGACGCCTTCCAGGCCCAGGTCGACTCACTGGGCCGGGGCACCACCCTCCTCGTCGACACCTACGACGTCACCGAGGCCGTCCGCGCGGCGGTCGAGGTCGCCGGGCCCGAGCTGGGCGCGGTCCGCATCGACTCCGGCGACCTGCTGCTGGTCGCGCACCGGGTACGGCAGCAGCTGGACGAGCTGGGCGCGACCGGCACGAAGATCATCGTGACCTCCGACCTCGACGAGTACGCCATCGCCTCGCTGGCGGCGGCGCCCGTGGACGCGTACGGCGTCGGCACCCAGCTGGTGACCGGCTCCGGCCACCCGACCGCGTCGATGGTCTACAAGCTGGTCGCCCGCGCCGAGACCTCCGACCCGAAGGCGCCGCTGGTGGCGGTGGCGAAGAAGTCCAGCGGCGGCAAGACCTCCGTCGGCGGCCGCAAGTGGGCCGCGCGCCGCCTGGACGCGTACGGGGTGGCGGAGGCGGAGGTCGTCGGCACCGGCCCGGTCCCGGCCGAGCTCGCCGACCGTCAGCTGCTGGTGGAACTCGTCAAGGGCGGCGAGGTCGTCGCCCGGGAGCCCCTCGACGTGGTGCGGGAGCGGCACGCGGCCGCCCGCGCCAACCTGCCGCTGTCGGCGGCCCAGCTCTCGCGCGGGGAACCGGTCCTTGCGACGGAGTACGTACTCGGGCACTCGGGTAGCTAGTGGGGGTGTCCTCCCCGACTCGGGGTGGGGCACCCGGTTCCGACCCCTCCCCTACCGCCGTCGAAGTCAATAGGCTCGGAAGCTCACCGGCCGGGCCCGCACCCCTTCCTCTCCCGACCTCATAGTCGAAGGACACCGACCATGCGCCGCGCCTTGATCGTCGTAGACGTGCAGAACGACTTCTGCGAGGGGGGCAGCCTCGCGGTGACCGGGGGCGCCGACGTGGCCGCCGCCATCACCGAGCTGATCGGGCAGGCGCCCGCCGGCTACCGGCACGTGGTGGCGACCCGCGACCACCACATCGCCCCCGGCGGACACTTCGCCGACAACCCCGACTACGTCCACTCCTGGCCCGCGCACTGCGTGGCCGGCACCGAGGGCGTGGGCTTCCACCCGAACTTCGCCCCGGCCGTCGCCTCCGGCGCGGTCGACGCCGTCTTCGACAAGGGCGCGTACGCGGCGGCGTACAGCGGCTTCGAGGGGCAGGACGAGAACGGCGTCTCGCTGGGCGACTGGCTGCGGGCCCGGGAGGTCGACGAGGTCGACGTCGTGGGCATCGCGACCGACCACTGCGTGCGGGCCACCGCGCTGGACTCGGTGCGGGAGGGGTTCCGCACGCAGGTCCTGCTCGACCTCACCGCCGGAGTGGCCGAGGACACCACCGGACGCGCCCTGGAGGAACTGCGCGGGGCCGGGGTGGAGCTCTCGGGGAAGCCGGTCGTCTGACCCGTTCCGTCGCCCGGCGTGGGCGGACCGGTCCGACCGGCCGTCCAGGGTGCCCTGGACGTCAGTGCGTCGCCAGGCGGGCTCCCGACAGGGCGGTGAAGGCCCGCCAGGCGGACGGCTCGCACGCGCTGATCTCCCGCCACACCAGACCGTCCGGGTGGTACAGCACCGCGGATATCTCGTCCGGCGTCGGCGGTGCCGCGTTGCCTCGCAGGTAGATCGCGCGCAGCCCCAGATTGCGGAGCCTGGTCAGCGCGCGGGCCCGGTTGACCGCGTGCACCAGCACCCGCACCCCGGTCTCGCCGCCGGGTGCCGGAGTGGGCAGGTTCAGCGCCACCACGACACTGCCGGTCGGCAGCTTGCAGAAACCTCCTGCGGCCATGCGGTCATACCCCCGTGCGATTCGGTGTCAATAAGTCAGCCACAGGACGCACCTAAACACGATCGGCGGCAACCCGCCAGGGGGTCACCGCCGATACGCTTCTGACCTGCGAAAACAGAGGTTACTTCGCGGAAGGACCAACCTTGAGCGAGATCGTCGAGCCGCTCAGCGGCTCCTTGACGACCGTGATCCGGGTGTTGGTGTCAGTGATCTTGACACCCGCGTACGGGTTCGACGCGTCGTAGTACGACGACCTGCCGTCGTCGAAGACCGGGACGCCGGCACGCGCCTTGATCTTCGTCGCGACGTCCGCCTTGTGCAGGGTGATCGCGTCCGTCGGGTACCAGCCGAAGGTGGAGTCGAAGGCCTGGATGCGGTTGCGCATCAGGGTGCCGTCGGACCACTTCAGCGGGGTCGGGTGCGAGTCGATCGGGAGGATCAGGCCCTCACCCGGGTGGGCGCTGGTGTTGTCGTCCGCCTGGGAGGTGTCCCACTTCCAGATGAGCAGACCGTTCTGGTAGGCGTAGTGCTCCACCCAGTCCGGACGGGTCGTCGAGAAGCCGTAGTTGTACGGGCCGACCTTCAACACCTTGTCGTACGACACGTACTGGCGGTTCTCGGCGATGTAGTACTGGTCGTAGTCGTCCGTGATGGACGTGCCGATGCGGGAGAAGCCGCTCGCCGTCCAGGCGGCGTCCGCGGACTCGGCGTTGTCGGCGAAGACGGTGGCGCCGTCGGCGGTCACCGTGATCTCGTCGGCCGCGAAGCCCTTCTGCGCCACACCGCCGTCGGTCTGGTAGCGGAAGCGCACGTCGATCTTCTTGCCCGCGTAGGCGTCGAGCGGGTACGTGAGCTTCTGGTAGGCGGCCACCGTGCCGGTGAGGGCGGGCTTGTCGCTGCCGTCACGCGTGATGGGGGTGCCGTCGGCCAGAGTCCCGTCGATCGGCGTCCAGTTGGCGCCGTCGGTGGAGACCTCGGTGTAGAGGTAGTCGTAGTCCTGCTCGATGTCCCACCAGCCGTCGAGCGTGAGGCTCGCGGAGCTCTTGCCGGTCAGGTCGACCGAACGGGACAGGGAGTTGCGCAGGTCGTTGCCGCTGCCGCTCCACCACTGCGTGCTGCCCTGGGCGGGGGCGACCACCTGGGTGGTGACCTCCTTCTTCGGCAGCTGGACCACGAGGGACTGCGGGTTCTTGGTGTTGTACTCCGCCACCCCCAGCGTGTGGTGCGAGCGGGCGCCGGCCTTGGCGGTGTCGTAGTCGAGCCAGCCCAGCTGGAGCTTGTCCCAGGCGTTCATGTCGCCGGGGAGGTCGCCGATGGAGTCCTTGCCGGTGCCGAGCCAGGAGCCGGACGACATCAGGGTCCAGAAACCGGTGGAGTTCTCGCCGCCCGCCGTGTCGTACTCGTCGGGCAGGCCGAGGTCGTGGCCGTACTCGTGGGCGAAGACGCCCAGGCCGCCGTTCTCCGGCTGGATGGTGTAGTCGCCGACCCAGACGCCGGTGTCACCGATCTGCGTGCCGCCGAGCTTGTTGGTGTCCGGGCCGGTCGCGCCGGCGTCGGTGCCGAAGGCGTACCAGCGGTGGGCCCAGATCGCGTCCTCGCCCTGCGCGCCGCCGCCCGCGGACTCGTCCTCACCGGCGTGCACGATCTGGAAGTGGTCGATGTAGCCGTCGGGCTCGTTGAAGTTGCCGTCGCCGTCGTAGTCGTAGCGGTCCCACTGGTCGAACTGGGCCAGCTCCGTCTTGATCTCGCCGGCGGTGTCACCGGCCGCCTCGCGCTCGGCGACCCAGGCGTTCACGCCGTCCTGGACCGCGTACCAGGCGCCGGTGGAGGCCTTGTTGGAGCCGTAGCGGGCCTCGTTGTAGGGGACCTTGACCCAGTCGGTGACCTCGCCCTCGACCGAGTAGCGGCCCGAGGACTGCCTCTCGTAGTACTTCTTCAGCGACTCGGTCTTCTTGCCGGTGCCGAAGTACAGGTCCTGGAAGTGCGCCTGGTTGTAGTCCGCCCGCCAGGCCGTGCTGTTGTCCTTGGCGCGGTCCGGCGCGGCGATCTCGTTGTGCGCCGGGCCCGCCGTGCCGCCGTAGCGGCTGTCGGTCTTGTCGCCGAACTCGACCAGGATCGTGAAGATCTTGTCCGTCTTCTCCCGGCCCAGCTCGACGTACTTGTCCTTGCCCTTGAGCTTCACGACCTTCGAGCCGTTGTGGTCCTTGACGGACGCGGTGCCCGATATGACCTGGTCCAGCGCCTCCTGGTACTGGGCCTCCTGAGTCTTCGTCAGGGGTCCGTCGAGGTCGTGCTTCTTGCTCCTGACCGGCTGCGGATCATGCCGGTCCACCGCGGCGTTCGCCGCGGATCCGCCGTCCGCGGCCTGTGCCACGGCGAACGCAGAGAACGTGGCCGAGGCCGCCGCGAGGGCGACGACCGTCGCTGCCGTTCTGAACGTCCAGGTTCTACCCGTCACTTGATGCCTCCCCTAACGCGCCCGGCCGCACGGAAGGGGGGTCCTGATCAAGGGGGTCCTGATCAACGAGGTCCGCGGGCGGTATACGCGTGTAGTCAAGTGACGACATTTGACTACTGGTTTACGAGAAAAGACAGACCTTGACTTGGACAGAACAATTGCATTATTAGGAGGTGGCGTTCGCATTGCGGACACGAGACCGTAACGAACAGGCGCGCGAGAGGGTCCACTTGGTGGACGTCATGACTCCGTGCGCCCCCTGTGCACCGGCACTGTTGGTTAGGTCACGCTTACCGTTCGTTCCCCTCGGGCATGCAGCCGATTAGAGTCGTTTGGCGGAACGCCCCGCATCGGCGGAAAGCCAGGCCGACGACCCCCGTGGACCCCCACTTCCGAGGACACGATTGCCATGCCTCGTCCGACTGCCGCACAGCTCGCCTACGGTTCGTTCACCGTGATCTTCTCGACGCTCGCCATGCTGCTGCTGTCACAGACGAGTTCGGGCCTGGGGATCGCGGTCGTCGCCACCGCGGGGCTCGCCCTCGGCCTCCTCGTCGCCATGACGGTCCCGCTGCCCCGGCAGAGCGCCGCCCGGGCACCGCGGCCCGTCACGGCCGCGCAGCAGGCGCCGACGCCCCTGCGGGCCCCGGTCGCCGCTGTGGCGTCCGAGCCGGTGCACGAACGCGCCGCGTCCTGAACCCGCCCGGCGCCCGCCGGTGCCGGACCCGCTCGGTGCCGTCCGGCGCGGGCCCGGCCGGCCGGTGGGTCAGCCGGTCCTGACGACCACCGTCTTGGCCGCCTTGTCGTGCAGGCCCTGCTTGTAGGGCTTGTCGAAGAAGCTCCAGCCGCCCGCGATCGCGGTCCAGATGCAGGCGCAGCAGAAGGCGAACGGGATCCACAGCACCGCCGAGCGGACCAGCATGGTCTGCACGGAGGGCGTGGCGCCGTCGTCCAGCCTGGCCACCCGCATGCCCAGCCACCTCTTGCCGAGCGTCTGCCCCGACCTGCTCATCAGGACCGTGTCGTAGGCGATGTACAGGACGGCTGCGGTGAGGGACTGCGCGAAGGACCGGCCGGCCTGGAAGTCGTTGCTGTCCACCTGGTACTCGCGGACGTTGAACGCCCAGGTCAGCAGCCATACGACGATACCCACGAGGATCATGTCGATGATCCGCGCGAGCGTGCGCTTGCCGCTGTCCGCGAGCGGCGGCATCCCGGCCAGCGGGTCCGAGGGGTACGGACCACCGCCGTAGGGACCGCCACCGCCGTAGGGGTCACCCCCGCCGGGGCCGCCGCCGTAGGGACCGCCACCGCCGTAGGGGTCACCCCCGCCGGGGCCGCCGCCGTAGGGACCGCCACCGCCGTAGGGGCCACCGCCGGCCTGACCGCCGCCGTACGGGTCGCCGCCGTACGGGTCGCCCTGGTGGGGCGGGGGCGGGCTGCCGGACGGGGGGTGCGGGCCCGGTCCGGGAGGGCCGGACGGGGGCCGCTTCCGGAACGGGTCGTCATCCGGTGGCTGCTGACCGGAGCCGGGAGGCGGTTCGCTGCTCATGGCCCGAGTCGACCGCGAACCCGCCGCCTCCGCATCCGGCGAGCGGCCGTACGGGGGACCGGACCGCGGGCCGGCCCGCCCGCCTCCCGCGCCGGGTGCGGTCAGCCCGCCACGAACGTGTGCGCCGCCTTGTCGTGCCAGCACTGGTGCCAGGGCCGGTCGAACAGGCCCCACAGGACTCCCACTACGCCCACCAGGAGCAGTCCGGGCACGCTGTAGACGAGCCAGCGGCGCAGCGCCCCGCCGAAGGTCGGGGGCTCGTGCGCCTCGATGTCCCGCACCTGGAGGCCGAGCAGCTTCTTGCCGAGGGTGCGGCCCCATCTGGCCGTGGGCAGCGCCTCGTAGAGCACGCCGAAGACCAGCAGGACGGCGAGGACGGCACCGAGGTACACCGAGGTCGTCCCGTCGAGCAGCCAGACGGTGACGGTCCGGCCGGACAGCTTGGCCGCGTCGATCTTCTCGTCGACGTGGTCGAGCGCCCGGGTGCCGAGCGGCCTGATGTCGTCCGGCGACAGCGCGCCCTTAGCGATGACATGGTCCCCGGAGGACTCGCCGCGCAGGCGGCGGCCGATCCACGGCACCAGGTACTCGCGCGCCCAGTGGACGTCGTCGCGCCGGACGTCGAGGGTGCCGCGGGGCGGGAGCAGCGGCCAGGGCTGCTCCGGGTCGGCCGGGATCTCCAGGCCGAGGGCCTGGCCGGCGCGCAGTGCCACGCGGGTGTGGCCCTCAGGCGACAGGTGAAGGCGGTCGCCGTCCCAGGCCCGGCGGTCCTGAACGGTCTTCAGGGACCACAGGTCGAGGACCGGACAGCCGTACCGGTCGGCCACGGCCCGCACATGGCCGTTGTAGGTGGCGATCTTGCCGCGCAGATGTCTCAGCACGGGGACGCCACGGGTGTCGAAGCCGGTGGTCACCATGACGGTGCCGGCGACCGCGGCGAGCCGGGCGACCGCCCGCTCGAAGCGCTCGGCGACCTCGTCGGGGTCGGTACCGGGCCGGATGATGTCGTTGCCGCCGGCGCTGAACGACACCAGGTCGGGGGCCATGTCGACGGCCCGCGGAAGCTGGTCCTCGATGATCTGGTCGAGGAGCTTGCCGCGCACCGCGAGGTTCGTGTAATCGAAGTCGCCCTCGGGACGCCGGTCCGCGAGAAGTACCGCGAACCGGTCGGCCCAGCCGACGAACGCCCCGTCGGGGCCCGGGTCGCCGACGCCCTCGGTGAAGCTGTCCCCCAGCGCCACGTACGACCCGATCACTGATGTGTTGTCACTCTTCGAACCGTCTGCCACATCGGCCCATGATTCACCTTCGGATGTGACCTACGCGATCGTAGGAAGGGGCTGACCAGCGGTGAGATAAGCCACTCGTAAAGTGTTCCCCAAGCCCGGAATAGGCTGCTGGTCAGGGCTGTTGACGCGACGACCGCCACACCCGGAAGCCGGTGATCCGGAAATGGCTCCAGGTGGTCCGGAAGGCGAAGTGCCCACTCGTGTACGGCTGCGGGTCGGTGTAGTCGAAGACGAGCCGTCCGTTGTTCCACCATCGCACGGTGGAGCCGTCGGACACGATCCGCACCTGGTTCGGCCGGTTCGCCACCAGCAGCGGCTCGGTGTAGTCGCGGACCAGCGGGCGCACGCCGGGTTCGCCGACGTAGCGCCGCAGGCGGGTGGTGGTGTTGCCGTTGGCGCCGTAGCCGACGTAGTACGTCGTGAGGTGGTCGTACTCCGCGAGCGCCCCGCTCCTCGGGGTGGCGAAGAGGTCGCCGGGCGAGCGGACGTCGACCGCGTTCCAGAAGTTGTTGAGGTCGGAGACCCGGTCGTTGACCCCGCCCCGCGCCACGGGCGTGGCCGTGTACTCGATGGCATAGGGGCCTTCGAGCCGCTGCCTGAACCAGATCGTCGCCCCGGCCGGCACGTCGACCTCCAGGGTGCCGCGGGAGGCGGTGACGGTGCCGCCCTGCTCCAGTTCGACGGCCCACCGGCCGAGGCCGTGGCGGAAGTCGTCGTGGGCGATCAGACGGCGGTGGCTCGCGTCGGCGGCGGGAGCGAGGGCTGCCAGGGCGGCGCCCGCGGTGAGGGCGCCGAAGGCTCTGCGCGTGGTCGTCACGAGGGTGCGGCTCCTTCGGCGGGAGGGACGGGTCAACAGTTTCGGGACAGAGCGGCTCTGCGTGCCGCCGAGGGTTCGGCGGACGTCCCACGACGGGGAGAAAGCGCTTGCCCCACAACGGAGTTCACTCTGTCCCACCCGGCCCCGCCTGTCGACACCGGCGGGCGCCCCGCCACACGACCGCAACACGGACGATCATGGCTGCCGTCCACCCGGGGCGACGCGGACGATCACGACGGCCGTCCGCCCGGGGGTAGCGCCGTGCGGAACCGCGGACATACCGAAGGCCGGACCCAGGGGATAGGGGTCCGGCCTTCGGCAGCGTGTCAGGCAGGGGTGGTGCGGGTGGTCAGCCCACGGCGACGCCGTGCGCGCGCAGGTAGGCGACCGGGTCCACGTCGGAGCCGTAGTCCGGCGTGGTGCGGATCTCGAAGTGCAGGTGCGGGCCGGTCACGTTGCCGGTCGCACCGGAGAGGCCGACCTGCTGTCCGGCGCTGACGGTCTGGCCGGCCGAGACGGAGAGCTGGGACAGGTGGCCGTACTGCGCGTAGTAGCCGTCGGCGAGCTTGATGACGACCTGGTTGCCGTAGGCGCCGCCCCAGCCCGCGGAGACGACCGTGCCCGCGCCGACGGCCTTCAGCGAGGTGCCGGTCGGGACGACGAAGTCGACGCCGGTGTGGTAGCCGCTGGACCACATGCTGCCGGCCACGTGGTAACCCGTGCCGACGGCGCCGCCGCTCACGGGAAGCGTGTAACCGCTGGAGGTGCTGGTGGAGTCGGCTGCCTTGGTGGCGGTCGTCACCTTCGACGAGGACGAGGCGGACGACGAGGCGGACGAGGAGGACTTCACGGCCGGCTTCGAGGACGTGCTGGTCTTCGTCGGGCCGTTCGAGCCCGTCGTCCCGGTCGTCGCCTTCTTGCCGATGCTGAGCTTCAGGCCGGGGTGGATCAGCGAGGGGTCCTCGCCGACGGCCGTGCGGTTGTCCTCGTAGAGCTTGTGCCAGCCACCGCTGACGTGCTGCTCGTCGGCGATCTTCGACAGGTAGTCGCCGGCCCGGACCGCGTAGGTCCGCGTGCCGGAGTTGTGCTGGGCGCTCTTCGCCGCAACGGCCTTCACACCGGCGGCGGGAGCGGACTGCGGGGCCTTTTCCGCCACGTTCCGCGGAATCGACTGCGCGGTGGCCGCGTGGGCGCCGGTGGCGCCGAGAAGCGGGAGGGCGAGCGCTGCGCCACCGGTTCCGGCGACGGCGATCGTGCGGGTGAAACGCTGGGACTTGGGACGGCGGTGCTTACCCTTCGCGGGCATGGCGAATTCCTCTCCGGCGCCTGCGAGGTGAGCTGTCGGGTGCGGACTGGAGATGCCCGGCCGCGCCGAAGCGCGGCTTTACCCCTAGCCGTTCCGGAGACCGGAACAGGCGGTTCTACCTGTGGGTCCCCCGCTCCTGCCGTGGACGGGTGTGTGTGCGGGCTCCGGGCGGCGGCAGGATTGGGCGTCCGTCCGGATCGGTGGTGAACGTAAGCGACCGGGACGCGAGGGAACAAGTGACGGTTGACCGTGCATGTGTTTCGTTTGCGCATTTCCGGGAATTACCGGTCACCCTGCGTCAATCCAAAGGCGGCCGGTTTATGCAAACGCCCTTGAAACGCATGCGAATTACGTGAACATGACGGGCGACGCACGGTCACGAATATGACGCTGCTCACGCACCTGCGCCCAGGAGCCCCCATTCCAGGTGGAGTTGGAATGAAGGCTACAAAGGCGTCAATACGGACAGACAGATCAGATGCGGCGGAGTCGGAAGACCGCGGCATCGAGGTCGCCCCGCAGCCCCGTGCGCAGCCCGTGGTGCAACAGCACCGCCCCTCGGTGAACTTCGCCCGTTTCGCGGCATTCGTACGCAGCTGTCGGGTCCAGCCCGCGCAGCCGGAGCGCCGGAACGGGCTCACCGTGGTGCTGGGCCTGGAGGCAGGCGAGCACGACGGCCTCGTCGCCGAGCACGTACTGCACGGCGCTCAGCCCGCCGTCCGGCGGGCGCAGCCGGTACTGCTCGCCGCGCTGCACGAGGGGCCTGATCTCCTTGTAGAGCTCCACCCACTCGCGTGCCTCCGCGAGTTCCTCCTCGGTCCACCGGGTGAGGTCCCCGCCGACCCCGAGCACACCCGCCATCGCGCTCACGAACCGGAAGCGCAGTGAGCTGACCCGGCCGTTGAGCTGCGTGTTGGGGCTGTCGGTGACCCAGGCGGCCATCACCCGGGCGGGGTGGATCTGGCTGAACCCGTGCTGGATGCCGAGCCGGTCCAGCGGATCGGTGTTGTCGGAGGTCCACACCTGGTCGCTGCGCCCGAGGACGCCGAGGTCGATCCGGCCGCCGCCGCCGGAGCAGGCCTCGAAGGCGACCCCGGGGTGGGCCGCGCGCAGCCGGTCCAGCAGGCCGTACAGGGCGTGCACATGGTCGACCCACAGGCGCTGCGGGTACGGCTCGCCGGGCCAGCCGGCGTCGGTGAAGCAGCGGTTGAAGTCCCACTTGACGTAGTCGACGGGGGCGCTGGAGAGCAGCCCGTGGAGCTTTTCCCAGAGGTACTCCTGGACGTCCTCGCGGGCGAGGTTCAGGACGAGCTGGTTGCGCAGCTCGGTCCGCCTGCGTCCCGGCTGGAACTGCACCCAGTCCGGGTGGGCCCGGTAGAGGTCGCTGTCCGGGTTGACCATCTCCGGCTCCACCCAGATGCCGAACTGCATGCCGAGCGCGTGCACGTGCTCGGCCAGGGGGGTGAGGCCACCGGGGAACCGGTCCGGGTTGGGCGTCCAGTCGCCGAGTCCGGCGCGGTCGCTGGTGCGGGCCCCGAACCAGCCATCGTCGACCACGAACAGCTCCACGCCGATCGACGCGGCCCGCCGCGCCAGCGTGCCCTGCTGCTCCTCGGAGATGTCGAACTCGGTCGCCTCCCACGAGTTGAAGAGCACGGGCCGGTCCCGGTCGGCGTCCGGGATGACGTACGCGCGCTGGTAGGCGTGCCAGGCGCGGCTCGCCCCGCCGAAACCGCCGTCGTTCCACAGGCCGGCGAACACCGGTGTGGTGAAGGACTCGCCGGTGTCCAGCCGGAGCAGTCCGGAGTCGTCGTAACCGGCGCCGCCGGTGATCTGCACGCGCGCGTCGGGCAGTTGGGCCACCCCGATCCGCCAGGAACCCGACCAGCCGAGCGCGCAGCCGTAGACCTCGCCGCGCTCCTCGGTCGCGTCGGTGTCGAGTGCGACCCAGGGCAGATGCTGATGGCCGGTGTGGCCGCGGCGGCTGCCGATGACCTTCTCGCCGTAGGTCAGCTCGCCGCGCACGAGCCGGGACTCGGCGGCCCAGCGCCCGTGCAGCTGGGACAGGTGCCAGCCCTCCCGGTCGGGCAGCGTCCAGGTCGCTGAGTCGGCGCGCAGCAGCTCCAGTGCCGGCCCCTCGTTGGCCAGCGTCACCCGGCGCTCCACGACGTCGTCGCGCATGCGGTAGTGCAGGGTGACGGCGAGGCCGCCGTCGCGGAAGCGGAGCCGCAGCTCCTCGTCCTCGACCTCGTGGCGTTCGAAGGTCCACTCGGTGCCGCGGCGCTCGTCGGTGCGCACGGACAGCGCGGGGCGCACGAAACGGGGGCCGCCCTCGACCGGGTACTCCTCGCGGCCGTCGAGCGGGGACTCGAAGGGCCAGTAGTCGGGCAGCGGGCGGACGGCCAGCGCCTCCGCGTCGGCGAGCGCGATCCGCGGCCCCCAGTGCAGGTGCAGCAGCTCGTCGGCCTCGGTCAGGTGGACGGCGTAACTGCTGGCCAGCCCGGACAGCAGCCAGGTACGGCCGTTTTCGGCGATTTCCAGCATCAAGCCCTCACAGATACGAACAGGTGCACTCAAGGACCAACATCATCAAGGTCCGTGGGCCTGCGAGGCAACGCCTGTGGACAACTCATTGCCCCGGGAACCCATGTCGTATGGTCGACAGCGAGCCCGCCGGTGAGCCGCGTCGGCGGGACCGACCGGGAGGAGCCCCCGTGACGCAGCAGGTCCCGTCCACCGAGCCCGAGCTCGCCGGTGTGCGCAACTTCCGTGACGTGGGCGGGCTGCCGACGGTGGACGGTCGCCGGGTGCGCCACGGCGTACTGTTCCGCAGCGGTCACCTCGCGCACGCCACGGCAGAGGACGCGGCCTTCCTGGACACCCTGGGCCTGCACACGGTCTTCGACTTCCGCAACGCGGCGGACCAGAAGCTCGAAGGCCCCGACGTCGAGCTGCCGGGCGTGCGCAACGTGAACCTGCCGCTGAGCGACCCGGCCGACGGTGCCGAGTTCTGGAAGATGGTGCGCGACGGCGAGATCGACCAGCTGCGGGCGATCCTCGACGACGGCAAGGCGGCGAACCGGATGATCAACTCCTACCGCGCGATCATCAGGGACCGCACCGCCGAGCACGCCCAGGTGCTGCGCTCGCTGGCCGAGGACAGCGTCCCGGCCCTGATGCACTGCGCGGCCGGCAAGGACCGCGCGGGTCTGTCCGTGGCGGTGACCCTGCTCGCGCTGGGCGTGGAGCGGGAGGCGATCGTCGCCGACTACCTGGAGTCCAACGCCAAGCACCGCCGCTACAAGGTGCACCGCAGTGGCGGTTCCTCCTCGGCCTACTCCTCCGAGGTCATGGAGCTGCTCAGCCCCCTGTTCGACGCGCGCGCCGAGTACCTGACGGCGGCCTTCGACACCATCGAGGAGACCTGGGGCGGCGTCGACGCCTACCTGGAACAGGGGCTGGGGATCACGCCGGAGGTCCGCGAGCGCCTGCGGGAGCGACTGCTCGACTGAGGCCGGCCTGCCGCTACTTGGCGCCCACCGAGAACAGCAGGTAGATGAAGGCGGCGAAGAGGTGCCCCACAGCGATGTAGATGATCAGGCGCACCCACAGGGCGCGGGGGAACTTCTCCTCCATGTCGCGTTCGCTCATGATGTCTCTCCGGTGACGGGGCCCAGGCACAGCGCGGCCGTGGGACTCTGCAGAAGGGTGTGGACGAACAGGAGGTCGACGCCGTCGGGGTCCACGGCGGCGATGCGGTGCGGGGTCAGCGAGTCGAAGTGCGCGCTGTCGCCCGGGGCGAGCCGGTGCGTGGCGTCTCCCAGGCGCAGCCGCAGTCGGCCGTGCAGGACGTACAGCCACTCCTCGCCGGGGTGCACCCGCACGATGTCGCCCTGCGAGCCGTCCGGGACGTGCACGCGCAGGGCCTGCATGCCCCGGCCCGAGGCGCCGGCCTGCCAGTAGGTCCAGCCGCCCGCCTCGGTGGGTTCCATGCCGGTGGCGCGCACGACGGCGTCGCGTTCGGCGACCGTCTCGCCCAGCAGCTCGGAGACCGTCGTACCGTAGATGCGGGCGAGCGCCAGCAGCATGGGCAGGGACGGCTGCCGCTGCCCGGTCTCCAGCCGGGAGAGGTGGGCGGGCGACAGGCCGGCGGCGCGGGCCGCGGCCTCCAGGGTGAGGGCGGCCCGGCGGCGCAGCGAGCGGAGCTGCGGGGCGACGGCGGGCAGATCGGCGACCGGCCCGGTCGGCGGCGGGGTGTCGGCTTCCGGAGAGCTCATGCACTCCATTGAGCCGCGGACTTGCCTCTGCGGCAAATTTTTTGCCTCAGAGACAAGAAAAACTGGTCCTACCGATGGGCGACCGCCTGCTTGACGAGTGTCCGGCTGAAGTCCCACATCAGGCCGCCGCCGCTGTGCGCGTCGTCCATCACGGCCGTGAACGCGTCCACGAACCGGTCCACGTCCGGCTCCCCGATGACCAGCGGCGGGATGAGCTTGATCACTTCGAGGTGGTCGCCGGACACCTGGGTCAGGATACGGTGCCGCTGGAGCAGCGGTACGACCACCATCTGCGCGAACAGTCCCTTGCGCGCGGCCTGGAGCATGGTCCAGCGGCTGCGCAGTTTCAGGGATCTCGGCCTGCCGAACTCGATGCCGATCATCAGCCCGCGACCGCGGACGTCGGCCAGCAGCTCGTACCTGTCCGTCAGGGCCGCGAGCCGGGACCTGAGCAGGTCGCCCGTGCTGCGGGCGTTCGCGACGATCTCCTCGTTCTCCATGACGGACAGGACCGCCAGGCCCGCCGCCATCGCCTGCGCGTTGGACCCGAAACTCGCCGAGTGGACCAGGACCCGGTCCATGGACGAGTAGACCTTCTTGAAGATCCAGTCCTTGCCGAGGGTGGCACCGACCGGCACATACCCGCCGGAGAGCGCCTTCGCCACGCACACCAGGTCCGGTTCGACGCCCTCCTCGTGCTGGTAGGCGTAGAAGTCGCCGGTCCGCCCCAGGCCCGTCTGCACCTCGTCCGCGATGAGCAGGGCCTTGTGCCGGCGCAGCAGCTCCTGGGCGGCGCGCAGATAGCCGGGCGGCGCCTCGTGCACGCCCTTGCCCTGGATCGGCTCTACGACCAGCGCGGCCACGTCGCCCTTCTTCAACTCCCGAGCCAGGGCGTCGAGATCACCGAGCGGCACGGCCGTGTCGGGCAGCAGCGGGGCGAAGCCGTCCCGGAAGCCGTCCTCGCCGTTGACGGACAGCGATCCGGTCGTCAGGCCGTGGAAGGCGTGGTCGCAGTAGAGGATCCGGGGCCTGCCGGTGGCGTAGCGGGCGAACTTCAGCGCGGTCTCGACCGCCTCCGTACCGCTGTTGCCGAAGAACACCCGGTCCAGGTGCGGGCTGTGCGCGAGGAGCTTCTCGGCCAGCAGCCCGGGCAGCGGCTGGCAGTCGAAGCGGGTGAGGTCGGCGAGCTGGGCGTCCAGGACGTCGTGCAGCGCCTTGCGGACGACGGGGTGGTGACGGCCGAGGCCCATCACGCCGAACCCGGCGAGCATGTCCAGGTAGTCGTTGCCGTCCGCGTCCCAGAAGTGGGCGCCTTCGGCCCGCTCGTAGACCTTGTCGAAGCCGATGGTGTGCAGCATGCGCGGGAGCTGGTGGTTGAGGTACCGGGCGTGCAGCTCGTAGCGCTCGGCTCCGCGTTCGGCCAGCAGCGCGCCGATGTCGAACTCCTTGGTCATTCGGCTTTCTCCTTGACTGGCACGACGGCGACCGGCCGGGCGGTGGCGTCCGGCGTGCCGGAGTCCGTCGCGTCCGGCGTGCCGGAGTCGGTGGCGGCGGCGTCCGGCACGGCGGCGGGAGTGTCCGGGCCGCTCCCGGTCTGCTCGCGGACGGCCAGACTGGCGCTGATCCGGCTCGCCACCTCGACGGGGGTGAGGCCGATGTCGGCGAGCACCTCCGCGCGTTTGGCGTGCGCGAGGAACTGTTCCGGGATGCCGAACCGCCGTACGGGAACGTCGACTTCGGCGTCACCCAGGGCCAGCGCCACCGCGGCGCCGACGCCGGCCGCCCGGCTGTTGTCCTCCACGACGGCGACCAGCCGGTGGGCGGCGGCGAGGGCCGGAAGCGCCGGGTCCACGGGTTTGACCCAGCGGGGGTCGACGACCGTGCAGGGGATGCCGCGCGCCTCCAGCAGCTCGGCGGCCTGCAGACACACCGTCGCCATCACGCCGACGGCGACCAGCAGGACCTGCGGCGGCCGTGGGGAGCGGTGCAGGACGTCCATGCCGCCGACCCGGTCGAGCGCCGGCAGCCGGGGCCCCACCGACTCCTTCGGGAAGCGGACCAGGGTGGGCGCGTCGTCGACGGCGACCGCCTCCCGCAGCTGCGCCCGCAGCTGGTCGGCGTCGCGGGGCGCGGCGATTCTGAGCCCCGGTACGACCTGGAGGATCGACATGTCCCACATGCCGTTGTGGGAGGGGCCGTCGACCCCGGTGATCCCGGCGCGGTCCAGGACGAAGGTGACCCCGCAGCGGTGCAGCGCCACGTCCATCAGCAGCTGGTCGAAGGCGCGGTTGAGGAAGGTGGCGTAGACGGCGACGACCGGGTGCAGTCCGCCGGTCGCGAGGCCGGCCGCGGAGACCGCCGCGTGCTGTTCGGCGATGCCGACGTCCCACACCCGGTCGGGGAACCGGGCGGCGAACGGTCCCAGACCCACCGGGTGCAGCATGGCCGCCGTGATCGCCACGACGTCCTCGCGTTCCTCCGCGATCCGCACGATCTCCTCGCCGAACACGGACGTCCAGGACGGTCCGGCGGAGGGCACGAGGGGTTCGCAGGTCAGCGGGTCCATCACGCCGACGGTGTGGAAGTGGTCCTCCTCGTGCGCGAGGGCGGGTTCGTAGCCGCGGCCCTTCTCGGTGAGGCAGTGCACGAGGACCGGGCCGTGGAAGCGTTTGGCGCGCCGCAGCGCCGACTCGACGGCCCCGACGTCGTGTCCGTCGATCGGGCCCACGTACTTCAGGCCCAGGTCCTCGAACATGCCCTGCGGCGCGAAGGCGTCCTTGAACCCCTTCTTCGCGCCGTGCAGCGACTCGTAGACGGTGTGGCCGACGACCGGCGTGCGCAGCAGCACGTCCTTGCCCCAGGCGAGCACCTTCTCGTAGCCGTCGGTGGTGCGCAGGGTCGCCAGGTGGTTGGCGAGTCCGCCGATGGTCGGGGAGTACGACCGCTCGTTGTCGTTGACGACGATGATCAGCGGGCGGTCCCTGGCGGCCGCGATGTTGTTGAGGGCCTCCCAGGCCATGCCGCCGGTCAGCGCCCCGTCGCCGATGACCGCGACGACGTGGCCCTTCTCCCCCCGCACCTGGCGGGCCTTGGCGAGTCCGTCGGCCCAGCCGAGGACGGTGGAGGCGTGGCTGTTCTCGATGACGTCGTGCTCGGACTCCTCGCGGGAGGGATAACCGGACAGCCCGCCCTTGCCCCGCAGCTTGGAGAAGTCCTGACGCCCCGTCAGGATCTTGTGGACGTAGCTCTGGTGGCCGGTGTCCCACAGGATGCGGTCGACCGGCGACTCGAAGACCCGGTGGAGCGCGACGGACAGTTCCACCACCCCCAGATTGGGTCCGAGGTGTCCGCCGGTCCTGGCGACCGCGTGCACCAGGAAGTCCCGGATCTCCTCGGCCAGTTCACCGATCTCCGTCTCGGACAGCGCCTTCAGGTCGCGCGGCCCCCGGATGTTCTCCAGAATCGACACACTCGGGCCCCCTCTCGGTCCGTGCCTTGTTTCACATCACTGTCACTGCCGGTGCCCCCGTGCCGCCGGGGGCCTCGGACCCGGTGCCGTCCCGCTCGATCTGTTCCGCGAGCTTCAGCGCTTCCTCGATGAGGGTCTCCACGATCTTCGACTCGGGGACGGTCTTGATGACCTCGCCCTTGACGAAGATCTGGCCCTTGCCGTTGCCGGAGGCGACACCGAGGTCGGCCTCACGGGCCTCGCCCGGCCCGTTGACGACGCAGCCCATCACCGCCACCCGCAGCGGGACCTCCATGCCCTCCAGGCCCGCCGTGACCTCGTCGGCCAGCTTGTACACGTCGACCTGGGCGCGGCCGCAGGACGGGCACGAGACGATCTCCAGCCGGCGCTGCCTCAGGCCCAGCGACTCCAGGATCTGGATGCCGACCTTGACCTCCTCCACGGGAGGCGCCGACAGGGAGACCCGGATGGTGTCGCCGATGCCCTGGGAGAGCAGCGCGCCGAAGGCGACCGCCGACTTGATGGTGCCCTGGAAGGCCGGCCCGGCCTCGGTGACGCCGAGGTGCAGCGGGTAGTCGCACCGGGCGGCGAGCCGGCGGTACGCCTCGACCATCACGACCGGGTCGTTGTGCTTGACCGAGATCTTAATGTCCCGGAAGCCGTGCTCCTCGAACAGGGACGCCTCCCACAGGGCGCTCTCCACCAGCGCCTCGGGCGTCGCCCTGCCGTACTTCCTCAGCAGCCGCCGGTCCAGGGAACCCGCGTTGACCCCGATCCGGATCGGCGTGCCGTGGTCCTTCGCGGCCCGCGCGATCTCCCTCACCTTGTCGTCGAACTGCTTGATGTTGCCGGGATTGACGCGTACGGCCGCGCAGCCGGCCTCGATCGCGGCGAACACGTACTTCGGCTGGAAGTGGATGTCCGCGATCACCGGGATCTGCGACTTGCGGGCGATGGTCGCCAGGGCGTCCGCGTCGTCCTGCGTGGGGCAGGCCACGCGGACGATCTCGCAGCCCGACGCGGTGAGTTCCGCGATCTGCTGGAGGGTGGCGCCGATGTCCGACGTACGGGTCGTCGTCATCGACTGCACCGACACCGGGGCGCCGCCCCCGACCGGCACCGGCCCGACCCGGAGGCCGCGCGACACCCGCCGCTCGGCGACCGGCCGGACCGGTACCTCGGGAACGCCCAGGGAGACGGCGGTCACGACGTCACTCCCGGTTGCCGTTGACGGTCTCGCGCATGGCCCGCAGCGACTCCTTCAGGGAGCCCATGGTGGCCAGGACGGCGGTGGGCTCGTAGCCGCAGTGCGCCATGCAGTTGGCGCAGCGCGGGTCCTTGCCGCGGCCGTACTTGTCCCAGTCGGTCTTCTCGATCAGCTCGCGGTACGTGGGCACGTATCCGTCACTCATCAGGTAGCAGGGGCGCTGCCAGCCGAAGAGCGAGTAGTTGGGGATCGCCCACGCGGTGCACGGGAAGTCGACCTTGCCCTCCAGGAAGTCCAGGAAGAGCGGGGAGTGGTTGAGCCGCCAGCGGCGCCGGTTGCCGCCCGCGAAGGCCTTCTTGAACAGCTCACGGGTCTGCTCCACGCCCAGGAAGTGCTCCTGGTCGGGGGCTTTCTCGTAGGCGTAGGCGGGCGAGATCATCATCTCGTCGACCTTGAGGTCGTCGTTGAGGTAGTTGAGCACCTCGATGATGGTCTGCGGGGTGTCGGTGTTGAAGAAGGTGGAGTTGGTGGTCACCCGGAAGCCGCGCCGCTTGGCCTCCTTGATGGCCGCCACCGCCTCGTCGAACACGCCCTCCTTGGCAACGGACTCGTCGTGCCGCTCCCGCAGCCCGTCGATGTGCACCGCGAAGGCGAAGTAGGGGGAAGGCGTGAACTTGTCCATCTTCTTGCGCAGCAGCATCGCGTTGGTGCACAGGAAGACGTACTTCCGCTTCGCCACCAACTGCCGGACGATCTCGTCGATCTGAGGGTGCATCAGAGGTTCGCCGCCCGCGATCGACACCATCGGGGCACCGGACTCCAGCACCGCCCCCACGGCCTGCGCCACCGGCATGCGCTGCTTGAGCACCCCGGCCGGATGCTGGATCTTGCCGCAGCCCTCGCAGGCGAGGTTGCAGGCGAAGAGGGGTTCCAGCTCGACGATCAGCGGGAACTTGTCCCGCTTGCGGATCTTCTGTTCAGCCAAGTATGTAGCGACCTTGATGGACTGGCGCAGCGGCATGGCCATCTGGCTCACCTCCTGGGGAGCAGCAAAGAACGGTGCCATTCGAAAAAAGCGGGCAGTACGCGGCGAAGAACACGGAAAGCTGATATTCCGCCGCGCACCGTGCCGATCCGGACGAGTTCATGTTCAGGAGCGTCCACGACCACCCGGACGGCCGCAACCGGGCGCTCGCCCGCGCGGACGGCGCTCAGCAGTGTCGCCGCCGACTCCATGTCGACCGCGATCGCGCCGGTCGCGAGCAGGTCCGAGCGTTCCGGACCGCGCACGACGTGGTCGGACCCGATCAGCGGTCCGGTGTGGACGGTGCGCCCGGGCACGGCGCGCACCAGCTCCTTGACCAGCAGGTCGGTGGCCACGCAGGGGACGGTCCCCCGCGGGTCCCGGGTCTCCTCGGCGACGACCAGGTCGCCGGGGTGCATGCCGGGTGCCAGCCCCGCGCAGAAGCCGGTGGCCAGCACGGCGGCCCCGGCGAGCGCCGGATCGGCCAGCAGCCCGGTGACCGAGCGCTCGGCCGCCTTCGGGCCCATGCCGGTACGCAGGACGGTGACCGGCCCGCCCGCGCCACCGCGGTCGCTGGTGCGCAGGGCGAGGTGCTCGATGCCTAGCGCGCAGGCGATCAGCAGCGGGTCCGGGGCGGGCTGTGCGCTCATCAGCCCCCCTTCGCCTCGGTGAGCGGCTTCTCGGCGAAGGGCTCCCCGTGGACGTACCGGCCGAGCGCGGTCAGCGGGAACACCTGCCGGTAGAGGTGGTAGTTGATGGAGAAGTCCCAGGGGAACCCGGTGCCGGTGAAGTACGGCTCGTCCCAGGAACCGTCCTCGCGCTGGGTGGCCGCGAGCCATTCGACACCGCGCACGACGGCCTTGGAGTCCCGCTCCCCCGCTGCCAGCAGCGCCATGAGCGCCCACGCCGTCTGGGAGGCGGTCGAGGCGCCCCGGCCGCTCCACTCGGGCCGGCTGTAGGAGCGCAGGTCCTCGCCCCAGCCGCCGTCCTCGTTCTGGACGGACTCCAGCCAGGTCACGGCCCGCCGGACCGCCGGGTGCGAGGCGGGGATCCCGGCGGCGGTCAGGGCGGGCACCACCGACCCGGTGCCGTAGACGTAGTTGACGCCCCAACGCCCGAACCACGAGCCGTCCGGCTCCTGTTCGGCCAGCAGCCACTCGATGCCGCGCCGGGTGCGCGGGTCGTGCGCGAGGCCCTCGACCGCCAGCATCTCCACCACGTGCGCGGTGACGTCCGCCGACGGCGGGTCGATGACCTCACCGAAGTCGCAGAACGGCAGCCGGTTGGGGAACGGGCTGGTGTTGTCGACGTCGAAGGCGCCCCAGCCGCCGTTCTTCGACTGCATGCCGAGGTTCCAGCGCACCCCGCGCCCGATCGCGTTGTCCACCCGCTCCGGGTCGTGGTGTCTGACCCGGCGCAGCGCGAGCACGACCTCGGCGGTGTCGTCGATGTCGGGGTAGTTGTCGTTGTGGAACTCGAACGCCCAGCCGCCGGGCGGCAGTCCGGGCCGCTTGACCGACCAGTCGCCGGGCCGGACGATCTCCTCCCCGAGCATCCAGTCCGCCGCCTTCACCACCTGTGGGTGGTCCGCGGGCACCCCCGCGTCGACGAGCGCGATGGTGGCCAGACAGGTGTCCCACACCGGCGACTGGCAGGCCTCGATCATGCGGGCCCCGTCCTCGCGCCACACGGTGAACCGGTCCAGCGACTCCAACCCGGCACGCATCACCGGGTGTTCGAGGTCGTAGCCGAGCAGGTGCAAGGCGATGACGGAGTACACCGCCGGGGGCTGGATGCCGCCCCAGCAGCCGTCGTTCTCCTGCCGCTCGATGATCCAGCGGGCCGCGCTGTTCATGGCCGCCCGGCGCAGCCGGCGCGGGGCGATCCCGCGCAGGGCGTGCAGCACCTTGTCCAGGCGCTGGAAGGCGCCGTCCCAACTCACCACCGGGGCAAAGGGCTGGGCCGGATTGGGGTCGTCGGGGTCGGTGTGCAGTTCGTCCAGCGGGAAGGGCGCGGGCCGTACCGGGCGCTTGGCGGAGACGATCGTCAGCGGGACGATGGTCTGCCGGGCCCAGCACCCGAAGTCGTAGATGTTGAGCGGTGCCCACTTGGGGAAGTAGATGAGTTCCGGCGGGAGTTCGGGCAGGTCCTCCCACTTCCACCAGCCGAACAGGGCCAGCCAGATCCGGGTGAAGACGCGCGCGGAGGCGATCCCGCCGCGCTCGCGGACCCAGGCGGAGGCCCTCGCCATGTGCGGTGCGTCCGGCGCGTCGCCGGCCAGCCGGAGGGCGACATAGGCCTCGATGGTGGTGGAGAGTTCCCCCGGACCGCCGTAGAAGCTCGCCCAGGTGCCGTCCGCGCGCTGCTCGCCGCGGATGAAGAGACCGGCGGCATGGGTCGTCGCCTCGTCGCGGATACCCAGGAACTGGCGGAGCAGCAGGTCCTCGGCGTCCATGGTGACGTTCGTCTCGAGGTCGCCCTTCCACCAGCCCTCGGCGTCCTGCAGGGAGAGCAGGAAGTCGGTGGCGCGTTGCACGGCGCGGGCAGCGGCGTCGTGCACCCCGGCCGTGACGGGAGTGGTGAGGTGGGTTTCGCTGGCCGCGGCAGCGCGGGGCGGCAGTGCCCCGGTGCTTCCGTCGGTCGTCGCTGTCATGGCTTCCCCTTCGTGCAGTCGTACGAGTCGTGCTGCTGTGGGTCCGCCGTCGGCCGGTGCTCCGATCCCGCGACACCGGCCGGCGACTACGCGAGGGCTATTCGACCAATAGTGATCATCTCTTTCGTACGACGACGAAGTCGGCGAGTGCCACGAACCGCGCCCGCACCCGGTCGGGCATGTCGACGGCGTCCAGGGCCTCGACCGCGACGGTGTGCTGACGGCGTGCTTCCTCGGCGGTCCACTCGCGGCCGCCCGCCTCCTCGATGAGGGCGGCGCGGGCCGCGAACTCCTCCTCCGAGAAGTTCTCGAAGTCGCTGCTCTTGGCGTCGGCGGCGAGCAGGTCGCCGAGCCGCTCGGCGGCGGGACCGCTGGCCGCGAGGGCGGCCACGACCGGCAGGGACTTCTTGCGCTGGCGCAGGTCGCTCCAGGTCTGCTTGCCGGTCGACACCGGGTCGCCCCAGATGCCGAGGAGGTCGTCGACGGCCTGGAAGGCGAGGCCGAGGTGGTGGCCGTACTTCTCCAGGGCGTCGGCGGTGCGGTCGTCCGCGCCGCCGAGCACGGCGCCGATGGAGCTGGCGCAGGCGAGCAGGGCGCCGGTCTTGTTGCCCTCCATCTCCAGGCACTCCTCGACGCTGACGCGGTCGCGGTGCTCGTAGGAGATGTCCTGCGCCTGGCCGTCGATCAGGGCGCGGGTGGCGCTGGTGAGCCGGCGGGTGGCGCGTCCGGCCTCGACGGTGCCGAGTTCCAGCAGCACCTCGTTGGCCAGGGCGAACAGGGCGTCGCCGACCAGGATGGCCTGGGCGGGGCCGTGCACCTTCCAGACGGTGTCGCGGTGACGGCGCTGTTCGTCGCCGTCCATCAGGTCGTCGTGCAGCAGCGAGAAGTTGTGGACCAGTTCCACGGCGACCGCGCCGGGGACGCCCACCTCGGGCCCGGCGCCGGTGACCTCGGCGGAGAGCACCGCGAGCGCCGGGCGGACGGCCTTGCCGCCGTCGCCGGCCGCGGGGTTGCCCTCGGCGTCGATCCAGCCGAAGTGGTAGGCGGAGACGGTGTCCATGGGCGGTGCCAGGCGGTCGACGGCCGCCCGCAGCACCGGTGTGGCCAGGGTCCGGCCGCGCTCCAGGAGCGCGGTCACGTCCACCGCGTCGGCAGCCGTCTCGGCCGGGGGCACAGTGGGCACAGTCTCTCCTCTTGTTGCGGTACCGGGGGTGCGGGGGCCTGCCGCCTGCCGATCGAGCATCAGGCCGCCTCCTCGAACTCGAAGAGGTGGCGCGGGCGGGGCCGGCCGAGGGCGGCGAGGGCGGCGTCGGCCGCGCTCACCCCGCTGCGGACCGCGCTCTCCATGGTCGCGGGCCACCCGGTGGCGGTCCACGCTCCGGCCAGGTACAGGCCGGGTGCCTTGGTGCGGGCGCCGGGCCGCAGTCGTCCGACGCCGGGGGTGGGGGCGAACGTCGCCGTGCGCTCCCTGGTCACGAAGAAGTCCTGCACCCGGGCACCGCGGGTGGCGGGCAGCAGGCGTTCCAGCTCGGGCAGATACCGCTCGCGCAGGGCGGCGACGGGCGCGTCGATGTCGTCCCGCGCGGCCGACTGGGAGAGCGCGAGGTACTGGCCCTCGCCCAGTCCGGAGGCCGCGGTGCGGTCGAAGACCCACTGCACCGGGGTGCCGAGGGCCGCGAAGAAGGGCTTGCGCAGCACCGTACGGTCGTAGACGACGTGGATGTTGAGGATCGGCGCGGTGCCGATGCGCAGCAGCCGCTCCGGGTCGTCGAGCGCGTCGCCGGGCAGCAGGCCGTGGGCCTCGCGCTGCGGTACGGCGAGGACGACCGCGTCGGCTTCGAGCGTCTCGCCGGGAACCTGAACGCTCCACCGCCCGTTCTCGTTTACGAAGACGGAGGTGACGCGTGTACGGACCTCGGTACGCACGCCCGCGGAGTCGAGCGCCTTGCGGGCGAGACGGTCGTGCAGTTCACCCAGCGGCACATGGGCCCAGCCGATGTCGGCCGCGCCCGGGTCGGACAGCAGACCGGTCTTGAACACCATCGCGGCCAGTGCCAGCGAGCAGTCGCCGGCGACCGCGTTGAGGGTGGCGACCCCCACCAGGTCCCACAGTGCCTCTACGGCGCGCGCCGACTGACCGTGCGCGGCCAGCCAGCCGCCGAAGTCCTGGTCGTCCAGCGCGGGGTCGGTGAGGTCCAGGGCTCTGAGCGCGAGCGCGGCACGTCCGACCTTCGCCCTCTCGGCCAGTGAGAGGTGCGGATAGGCGGCGAGGCTGCGTCCCAGGTGCAGGGGCACCGGCAGCGGGTCGCGCCTGAGTCTGCCGAGCCGTCTCCCCTCGGGCCGCGCCACGTCGAGTACGGGCACGTCGAGACGATCCTGCAGGGGCGCGAGTTCGGTGGCGTCGATGCGGTCGAGGAACCAGCGGTAGGCCGTGCAGCAGCGCAGGTAGACGTGCTGTCCGTTGTCGACGGTCAGGGCGCCGCGCTGGAAGGAGAAGGCGAGTCCGCCCAGGCGCGGGCGGCCTTCGAGCAGGGTCACGCGGACCCCGGCGTCGGCGAGCGCGAGCGCGGTGGTGACGCCGGCGAGCCCGCCGCCGACCACGACGGCGTGCCGTGCCGTTCCCCTCGCGGATTCCGCGAGGGGCTCCCCGGCCCCCGTGTCCTCGCTCATCGTGCGCCCTCCCCCACGCACCCGCCGTGCCGCTGGACGCGTGCACCGCGGGTCGTCGCAGTCAGGGACGCGTGGCCGCACCGGAGGGTTGCCTGCCGCTTTTCGCCGACGGCATCACCTTGGACCGGATTGTCCATCAAGCGCGCCTCCTGACGGTCCGCCGGGTGACGTGCCGGCTGTCCAGACCGGACAGCCCTCGCACGGCGACGTACGCCTTCTCGCGTCCGGGCAGCGAGACCCGGCCGCGCAGCACGGCCTCCGGGTCGCGTTCGATGCGGTCCAGCAGCCGGCGGTAGATGCCGGCCATGGCGGCGACGCACGCGCCGCTGCGCCGGTCGAGCATGGGGAGCAGCCGGTAGCCCTCGGCGAACAGGGCGCGGGCCCGTCGCACCTCGAAGTGCACGAGGCCCGCGAAGTCCGAACCCTCCGGGGGCCTGGGCCCCTTGAACCCGGCCGAACAGCCGAACTTGGCGAGGTCGTCGGCGGGCAGGTAGGTGCGTCCGGTCTCGGCGTCCTCCCGGACGTCCCGCAGGATGTTCGTCAGCTGGAGCGCGAGCCCGAGCGTGTCGGCGTACTCCGGCGCGCGCTCGGCGCCACGCGCCCCGCTCTCGGTGCCGAACACGCCGAGCGAGAGCCGGCCGATGGCCCCCGCCACACAACGGCAGTAGACCTTCAGGTCGTCCCAGGTCTCGTAGGTCTCGCCGCGTACGTCCAGCAGGACGCCGTCGATGAGCTCGTCCAGGCCGCCGAGCGGGATCGGGAACGTTTCGGCGGCGTGCGTGAGGGCGACCGCGACCGGGTCGGTGTCGTCCTCCTCGACCGCGCCGTCACGGACCCGGGTGAGCAGCGCCCGGGTGTCCTCCAGCCGCGCCGCCTTGACGTCGTCGGCCAGCGCGCCGTCGCCGATGTCGTCGACGCGCCGGGAGAACGCGTAGAGCGCCGACATCGCGCGCCGCTTGGGCGCCGGCAGCAGCCTGATGCCGTACGCGAAGTTGCGGGCCTGCTGGCCGGTGACCGTCTCGCAGTAGCTGTAGGCGGCGAGTACCGGTGCGGACACGCGTGGTGAAGAGTCCACGGTCCGGATCACCCCTCTCCTCGCAGAGTCACGCCCACCTCACGCAGCAATCGGAGCTTGCGGGGCTTGGGCGGGCCCTGAAGTACGTCGTAATCGGCGGCGGCGACCGCGTGGATCGCCGCCCTTCCCCCCGCCACGAACCCTGCGAGCAGCAGCTTCAACCTGCCGTGGACGCTACCCACCAGGGGGGCGCCTTCATTCAACAGATCGCGGGCGCGTTGCGCTTCGTATGCAACCAGTGCGCGCACCGACGCGCTCGTGATTTTCGTGGCGAGATCCGCTTCCTGGACGTGAAAGCGCTTCATGTCCTCGGCGGGCAGGTAGACGCGGTCGCGGCCGAGGTCCTCGGCGACGTCCTGGAGATGCTCGACGATCTGCAGCGCGGTGCAGATCGCGTCGGAGAGACGGATCCGCTCGGGCGTCGAGGTGCCGGTGACGGACAGGACCAGGCGGCCGACGGGGTTGGCCGACAGCTCGCAGTAGGCCAGGAGGTCGTCGAAGGTCTCGTACCGGGTGACCAGCTGGTCCTGGCGGTTGGCCGCGATCAGGCCGAGGAAGGGCTCGGGGGTCAGCCCGCGGCGGCGGACCGTGGGCTGGAGGCGGCGCAGCAGGGGGTGGCCCGGGGTGGAGTCGAAGACCCGGTTCAGGTCCGCCTCGAAGGCGTCCAGCAGGTGCAGCCGGTCCCCGGCCCGCTCCGGCGCCACGCCGAGCAGCCGGGCGTCGGCGCCGCCGGGTGCCAGGTCGCCGTCGCCGATGTCGTCGACGAGGCGGGCGAAGCCGTACACGGCCATGAGGTCGGCGCGCCAGTCCGCGGGCAGGAAGAAAGGGGCCACGGGGAAGTTCTCCGCCGCGGCCTTGTCGAGCGTGCCGCGCTCCGCGTCGGCGACACGCGCCGCGCCGGTTCCCGTCACCGCGGACCGCCGGGGGCGGGGACGGCACATGCTGCGTGAAGCAGGGGAGTCTCCGTAGCCATTGCCGTCACATCTCCCGTTCTACACTGCCGACCCAACGCACACTATTTCGGACACGCCGCCCGGCTCTCCGCACGGCCGCCCCGGCAGAGGGTGTCGCGCGGTATCGCCCCGATTGCCGCCTTTCGGGACCGGTACAGTTTACGTTGTACAACGCGGCCAGGTGTGCTGGGGTGTCCTGCACATCACAACAACACACCGATTGGCGCCAAGATTCCTAAGGCCGCCCGAAGTTGACGTTTCCTTTGCAGACGCAGGGCCCCGCCGGAACAGTTCCGGCGGGGCCCTGCGCGGTCCGGTCTACTTGCCGGTGAACTTCTCGTACTCCTTGAGCACCTCGTCGGTGGGGCCGTCCATGCGCAGCTCGCCGCGCTCCAGCCACAGCACGCGGTCGCAGGTGTCGCGGATCGACTTGTTGTTGTGGCTGACCAGGAAGACCGTGCCGGCCTCCTTGCGCAGTTCCCGGATGCGCGCCTCGGAGCGCTTCTGGAAGTTGCGGTCGCCGGTGGCGAGGGCCTCGTCGATCATGAGGACGTCGTGGTCCTTGGCGGCGGCGATGGAGAAGCGCAGGCGGGCCGCCATGCCGGAGGAGTAGGTGCGCATCGGCAGGGTGATGAAGTCGCCCTTCTCGTTGATGCCGGAGAAGTCGACGATCTCCTGGTAGCGCTCCTTGATCTCCTCGCGGGACATGCCCATGGCGAGGCCGCCCAGGATGACGTTGCGCTCGCCGGTGAGGTCGTTCATCAGGGCCGCGTTGACGCCCAGGAGGGACGGCTGGCCGTCGGTGTAGACCTTGCCCTCCTCGGCCGGCAGCAGGCCCGCGATGGCGCGCAGCAGGGTCGACTTGCCGGAGCCGTTGGAGCCGATCAGGCCGATCGCCTCGCCCCGGTACGCGACGAAGGAGACGCCCTTGACGGCGTGCACCTTGCGCACGCCGCGCTCCTCGCCGCGCTTGAGGATGCGGCTGAGGGCGGCGGTGGCGCTGCCCTTGCCGGTCTTGGCGCCGTTGACGCGGTAGACGATGTGCAGCTCGTCCGCGATGACGGTGGGGATGTGCCCGTCGGTCCTGTCCTCAGCCACGGCCGTACCTCTCCTCAGCCTTCCAGAAGTACACGAACCCGCCGAGCGCGAACAGGACGGCCCAGCCGGCCGCCGCCGCCCAGACGTGCTCCGGCAGGTTCTCCGAGCCGTAGCCGTCGATGAGGGCGAAGCGCATCAGGTCCATGTAGATCGCGGCGGGGTTCCACTGCAGGACGTCCGCCAGCCACTGCGGCTTGTCCGCCAGCATGATCGGGATGGAGAACATCACGCCGGACGCGTACATCCAGGTGCGCATGACGAACGGCATCAGCTGCGCCAGGTCCGGGGTCTTCGCACCCGCGCGCGCCATGATCAGCGCCAGCCCGGTGTTGAAGAGGAACTGCAGCACGAGCACCGGGACGATCAGTGCCCAGGACAGGTCCGGGTAGCTGCCGAAGGCGATCACCACGGCGAACAGCACGAGCATCGAGGCCAGCAGCTGCTGGAGCTGCTGGAGCGCGAAGGACACGGGCAGCGAGGCCCGCGGGAAGTGCAGGGCGCGGACCAGCCCGAGGTTGCCGGAGATCGCGCGCACGCCCGCCATGACCGAGCTCTGCGTGAAGGTGAACACGAACACGCCCGTCACCAGGAACGGGATGTACACGTCCTTCGACATGCCGCGGCCGGCGTTCAGGATGACGCCGAAGATGAAGAAGTACACGGCGGCGTTCAGCAGCGGGGTGGCCACCTGCCACAGCTGGCCGAGCTTCGCCTGGCTGTACTGGGCGGTCAGCTTCGCCCGGGAGAAGGCGAGGATGAAGTGGCGCCGGTCCCACAGCTGACGGACGTACGCGGCGAGGGAGGGCCGGGCCCCGCTCACCGTCAGCCCGTACTTGCCGGCGAGCCGGCTCGGCGTGAGGCCCTCGTCGGGCGACGCGAACGCGTTCACCGCGACCGTGCCGTCGTGCGTTGTCTCACTCACTGGCGGAAACTTTCGTCTTCGAGATGCCCGGCCTGTGCGGACATGGCGTGAGCCTGGGGCCCTGGTGGGGCCCGCCTGCTCTCGGACACGAGCTTGTCAGATGACGGGGGGCCGGCCCAGCCGGGTCAGGCGCCACACGGTGCGCCACTTCATCGGGCGGCGCGGTCCGCAGGGTGTGGTCCAGCCTTCCCGGAATCCGCCGAACCACGCCCGCAGGGCGGAGCGTGAGGGGCGGCGCAGCAGGGTGAGCAGCAGCCAGACGCCGAGGTAGACCGGGACCAGGAGCGCGGGGAGGTTGCGGCGGGCGAGCCAGACGCGGTTGCGGGCGACCATGCGGTGGTAGACCGCGTGCCGCGAGGGCGCGGTCGTGGGGTGGTACAGCACCATGTCGGACCGGTAGTCGATCATCCAGCCGGCGTCGAGGGCCCGCCAGGCGAGGTCGGTCTCCTCGTGGGCGTAGAAGAACTCGTCCGGGAGTCCGCCGACCTCTTCGAAGACCTTCGTACGGACGGCGTTGGCGCCGCCGAGGAAGGTGGTGACCCGGGAGGAGCGCATCGGGTCGGCGGCGCGCAGCCGGGGCACGTGGCGGCGGGCGGTGACCCCGGTGTCGGGGTCGGCGATGCGGAAGCTGATGATGCCGAGCCGCGGGTCGGCCTCGAAGGCCGAGCGGCACAGTTCGGCGGTGTCGTACTGGGCGAGGAGCCCGTCGTCGTCGAGGAACAGGAGTATCTCGACGTCGCGGCCGCCGGGGCCGAAAGCCTCGATGCCGACGTTGCGGCCGCCGGGGATGCCGAGGTTCTCCGGCAGCTCGACGGTGCGGACGCCCTCGGGGACGTCGGGGACGGGCGAGCCGTTGCCGACGACGACGACCTCGACCTTGTCGCCGTCCTGCTTGGCGATCGAGTCGAGCAGGGCGCGGAGTTCGTCGGGGCGGTTGCCCATGGTGATGACGACCGCGCCGACCTTCGTGCGGGCGCTCATCGCAGCCTGCTCGAGGCCATGACGGACACCAGGTGCAGGACGGCCTGCACCAGCGCGATGCCGGCCAGCACCGCGACACCGAGCCGGGTGAAGAACAGGTCGCCGCGCACCTGGTCCACGATCGCGAGGACCAGGATCAGCAGGGACGCCTCGATGCCGAGCACCAGGCGGTGGAACCGGACCGCGGAGGCGGCCCTGCGGGCCAGCGCCATCCCCGAGGAGCGCGGCTCGGAGGCCGCCTCCTTGACCGGGGGCAGCCCGACCTGGTGACGGGCGACGCCCACCAGGTCGGTCTCGGCCTTGATCAGGATCGCGCCGAGCGCGGCCAGGGTGCCGAGGAAGGCCCACAGCCAGTCGATCCGGCCGGGGCCCCACAGGTCGGCGGCGCGCAGTCCGAGACCGACGAGCACGGCGGCGTCGGTCAGGTAGGCACCGACCCGGTCCAGGTAGACCCCGCCGAGCGAGAACTGCTGCCGCCAGCGGGCGATCTCGCCGTCCACGCAGTCGAGCAGCAGGTACAGCTGGACCATCACCACACCGAGCACGGCGCCCGCGATCCCCGGCACCAGCAGGGCCGGGGCGGCGAGGACGCCGCAGACGGTCATCAGGTACGTGAGCTGGTTGGGCGTGATCCTGGTGTCGACCAGGTAGCGGTCGATGCGCAGGGACACCTCACGCATGTAGAGGCGTCCCGCCCAGTGCTCACCGCTGCGCCGGTCCTTGACCCCGGCGGGGTGGACGACCGGTCGTAGTTCAGCTACCGATGGCCTTGACATAGTCGACGTAGACGTCCTTGATCTGTTCGGTCGTGAGGTCGAGGTGTTCGAGGATCGTGTAGCGGCCTGGGCGCGTCCGGGGGGCGTACTCCACGACCCGGACGAACTCGTCCGTCGTGAAGCCGATCTCCTCCGGCAGCACCGGCAGGCCGTGCCGGCGCAGTACCCCGGCCATGTGGGCCGAGTCCTCGTGCGCCCCGCGCAGGTACATCGCGAAGGCCGCGCCCAGGCCGCACTGCTCGCCGTGGGCGGCCGCGCGCTTGGGGAAGAGCAGGTCGAAGGCGTGGTTGATCTCGTGGCAGGCGCCGGAGGACGGGCGGGAGTCGCCCGAGACCGACATGGCGATGCCGCTGAGGACCAGCGCCTCGGCGAGCACCTGGAGGAAGTCGTTGTCGCCGACGCCTCCGGGGTGGCGCAGCACGGCCTCGCCGGCCTGGCGGGCCATCGCCGCGGCGAGACCGTCGATCTTCTCGCCCTTGACGCGGTTGGCCAGCTCCCAGTCCGCGATCGCGGAGATGTTGGAGACGGCGTCGCCGATGCCGGCCCGCACGAAGCGCACCGGTGCCTCGCGGATGACGTCGAGGTCGATGACGACGGCGATCGGGTTCGGCACGCCGTAGGAGCCGCGGCCGGCGTCGTTGTCGAGGGTGGCGACCGGTGAGCAGAGGCCGTCGTGCGCGAGGTTCGTCGGTACGGCGACCAGCGGCAGGCCGACGCGCGCCGCGGCGAACTTGGCGCAGTCGATGATCTTGCCGCCGCCCAGGCCCACGACGGCGTCGTAGTGGCCGGCCTTTATGTCGCCGGCCAGCCGGATCGCGTCGTCGAGGGTGCCGCCGCCGACCTCGTACCAGGTGGCGCCGGGCAGGGAGGGGGCGAGGCGCTCGCGCAGCCTGGCTCCGGAGCCGCCGCTGACCGCGACGGCGAGCTTGCCGGAGTGCGACACGCGCTCGTCGGCGAGCACCCCGGCCAGGTCGTCGAGGGCACCCGGGCGGATGTCGACGACGACCGGCGAGGGGATGAGCCTGGTCAGTACCGGCACGCGATCTCCCGTCCCCGGGCGAGGTCGTCGTGGTTGTCGATCTCGACCCACGTGACGTCACCGATCGGCGCCACGTCGATGCGGAAGCCCCGGTTCACCAGTTCCTGGTAGCCGTGCTCGTAGAACTGCTGCGGGTCGGTCTCCCAGACCGTCTTCAGCGCGTCGGCCAGTTCGGGGGCGGCGTCGCCCTCGATGAGCGTGACGCCGATGTACTCACCGGTCGCCTCGGCGGGGTCCATCAGCTTGGTGATCCTCGTCATGCCCTTGGCGGGGTCGACGACGACCTTCATCTCCTCGTCCGCGAGGGGCTTGACGGTGTCGAGGGCCAGGATGATCCTCCGGCCCTCACCGCGGGCGGCGAGCAGGGTCTTCTCGACGGAGACCGGGTGCACGGTGTCGCCGTTGGCGAGGATCACGCCGTCCTTGAGGGCGTCCCGGCCGCACCACAGGGAGTAGGCGTTGTTCCACTCCTCGGCCTTGTCGTTGTCGATCAGGGTGAGCTTGAGGCCGTACTTCTGCTCCAGGGCGGCCTTGCGCTCGTACACGGCCTCCTTGCGGTAGCCGACGATGATCGCGACCTCGGTCAGGCCGATCTCGGCGAAGTTCCCGAGGGTCAGGTCCAGGACCGTGATGCTGTCCTCTATACCCGCGGGCCCCACCGGCACCAGTGCCTTGGGAAGGCTGTCGGTGTAGGGGCGCAGACGCCGTCCGGCGCCGGCCGCCAGCACGAGGCCGATCATGCGGGTTCTCCTTCATCGTGTACGGCGGGTGCGCCGCCCTTGTGGGCGGACACCCAGAAGTGGATGCTCTCGACGAGCACCACCAGGGCGACGGCCACGGCGAGGACCGTGAGCGAGACCGTGAACTGCGCGGCGGTGAGCGCCGCGGCCAGGACGGTGACGACCAGCGTCCGTCCTTCGTGTCCCCCGATGGAACGCACCAGCCAGGCCGGCGGCGCTCCGGCGTTGCCGCGGATGCGGTACACCGTGTCGTAGTGATGGTAGGCGACGGCGCCCACCAGCCCGAAAGCCGCAGGAAGCGCCCCGTTCACGTCCGCGTGGGCCGCCAGTACCAGGACCGTGCCGTATTCGGCGGCCCGGAACAGCGGGGGGACCAGCCAGTCGAGGGCGCCCTTGAGGGGGCGGTACAGCGCCTGACCCGCGGTGACGGCGTAGACGACGGCGCCGGCGACGGGTGCCCAGGTCGCGCCGGAGAAGAGGGCCACGGCGAGGATCGCGGTACCGGCCGCCGCCACCAGGAGCGGTGCGCCGAGGCGGGCCCGGGTGACCCGCGCGACGAAGGAGGCGAGCGGTCCGTTGTCCGCCAGGTCGGCCAGGGCCCGCGCCGCCCGGTCGGTGCGGGTGGCCCTGCGGGTCAGCGAGCGCAGGACGCGGCCTGCCGTGGTGTAGGTCGCGGCGAAGGCACAGCCCGCGAGCAGCACGTAGAAGGTGATGCGCGGGGTCGTGACGGCGGTGAGGACGGCGATCATCGCCCAGCGTTCGCCGATCGGCAGGACGATCATGCGGCGCAGCCAGACCGTCCAGCCGACGCTGTCGAGCTTGTCGGAGAGCGCGGCGGTGGGGCTGGTGTTGGCGGTGGCGTCGTGGTTGGCCTCGTTGAACGAGAAGTCGACGACGTGCCGGCAGGTCTGGAGGATCATCGCGCCGAGCGCGAGGGCCCATACGTCGTCATGGCCGCCCCGGGCCGCGCCCAGGGCGAGGCCCGCGTAGTAGGCGTACTCCTTGGCCCGGTCGAAGGTGGCGTCCAGCCAGGCGCCGAGCGTGGAGTACTGCAGGGAGTAGCGGGCGAGCTGTCCGTCGGTGCAGTCCAGGACGAAGGAGGCGATCAGCAGGACGCCGGCGGCGACGAACCCGGCGCGGGTGCCGGTGGCCGCGCAGCCCGCCGCGATCAGCGCGGTGAGCAGCGAGGCGGTGGTGACCTGGTTGGGGGTCAGTCCGCGCCGTGCGCACCAGCGGGCGAGGTAGCGGGAGTACGGGCTGATGCAGTAGGTGGTGAAGAAGCCGTCGCGGGCCTTCACCGCGGACTTGAGGCGTACGGCCTCGTCGTCGACGTCGGCCACGGCCTGCCGTGCCTCGTTGCGGGCCTGCGGGTCCACGGGCACGGCGGCGACCAGGCTGCCCAGCTCGGGACGGTGCACCTCGGCGCCGTCGGCCTCCAGGGCGGTGACTATGCGGTCGGCGAGGCTGTCGACGGCGAGGGCCGTGCCCCCGCCCGCGGAGTTGTCCCGGGCCACCGCGCGGGTCAGCTCCTGCCTGCCCTCGGGCCGGGCCGTCACCGCGCCCGGCACCGCGGCGAGCGGGAAGCGGGGGTCGGTGAGGCCGAGGCGCAGCGCGTGCGGGTGGCCGACGAAACGGGCGTCGACGACGGCGACCCGTTCGCCGGCGGGCACCCGGGCGAGCAGCGCCTCGGCGTCGACGGCGTCGACGGCGACCCGTACGTCGAAACCGAGGGACCGCAGGTCACCCTCGATCGACGATCCGGGGACCGGCTGACCGGTGAGGATGGCGGTCGACAACCGAACTCACTCCCTGGGTGCCGACGCCTGGCGCCGGTCGTCTGCGTGGTGGGGCGCCCCTCGCCGGTGGCGGCCGGGCGGCATGTCGGCAGAGGCTATCGGATGCCCGGAAGCCCGCGTTCACCGCCTGTTCAGCGGTCCGATCAACGTGGTTCGCCCAAGCCCCTGCCGCGATCATCATCGGGGATCCGGGCCCCGGCCCACAAACCGCGCCCCCAAGCCCGGGCATTGGGGACATTGCGCCGGTCCCCGCGGCCTCGGCATAGGGTGGGCGACCATGACCTGGCTGATCACCGGCGGTGCCGGATACATCGGGGCCCATGTGGCGAGGGCCATGGCCGACGCCGGCGAGCGCGTCGTCGCCCTGGACGACCTGTCGGCCGGGGTCCCCTCGCGGCTCCCGGCGCACGTCCCGCTCGTCCGCGGTTCCTCGCTCGACGGGGACCTGCTGAAGCGGCTCTTGGCGGAGCACACGGTGACCGGGGTGGTGCACCTCGCCGCGCGCAAGCAGGTCGCCGAGTCCGTGGCGCAGCCCACGCGGTACTACCGGGAGAACGTGGGCGGACTCGCCACCCTGCTGGACGCGGTGGCCGGCGCCGGGATCGAGCGGTTCGTGTTCTCCTCGTCGGCGGCCGTCTACGGCAACCCCGACGTGGATCTCATCACGGAGGACACCCGCTGCGCGCCGGTCAACCCGTACGGCGAGACCAAGCTCGCCGGGGAGTGGCTGGTGCGGGCGGCGGGCCGGGCGCACGGCATCTCGACCGTGTGCCTGCGGTACTTCAACGTGGCGGGCGCGGCCGCTCCGGAGCTGGCCGACACCGGGGTCTTCAACATCGTCCCGATGGTCTTCGACCGGCTCACCCGCGACGAGGCCCCGCGGATCTTCGGCGACGACTATCCGACGCCGGACGGCACCTGCGTCCGCGACTACATCCACGTCGCGGACCTGGCCGAGGCGCACCTCGCGGCGGCCCGGCGGCTGGCCGGCGGGGACGTCCGGGGCGACCTGACGGTGAACATCGGCCGCGGCGAGGGAGTGTCGGTCCGCGAACTGGTGACCCTCATCGGCGAGGTCACCGGTGACCGGCGGTCCGCCCTGGTCGAGGGGCGCCGGCCGGGGGACGCGCCCCGCGCGGTCGCCTCGGCCGCCCTGGCCGCCGCGGAGCTCGGCTGGAGCGCCCGGCGCGGGGTGCCCGAGATGGTCGCCTCCGCGTGGCGGGGCTGGCAGTCACACCACGGCGGCTGAGCGCTCGTGACACTCCCGCGACGGCTCTGACCTGCCCCGTCGTTTCCGCAGGTCAGGGCACATGACAACGGTGTTCAGTGCCGCGTTGCCCGATACCCCCCGGCCGTAGTTCACTGATCCGGGGCGACACAGGAGGCGGCTTTCATGGGGTCCGGTCACGATCACGGCCACGCGCACGTACCGCCGGCCGGCGGTACGGCGACCGCGGCGTACCGCGGGCGGCTGCGGATCGCGCTGTCGATCACGCTCGGCGTCATGGTGGTCGAGATCGTCGGCGGTGTGGTCGCCGACTCGCTCGCCCTCGTCGCGGACGCGGCGCACATGGCGACCGACGCGCTGGGCCTCGGCATGGCGCTGCTCGCGATCCACTTCGCGAACCGGCCGCCCACCGGCAACCGCACCTTCGGGTACGCCCGGGCGGAGATCCTCGCCGCCCTCGCCAACTGCCTGCTGCTGCTGGTGGTCGGCGGTTACGTCCTCTACGAGGCGGTCCAGCGGTTTGTGACGCCCGCGGACACCGAGGGCGGGCTCATGATCGTGTTCGGGCTGATCGGCCTGGTCGCGAACATGGTGTCGCTGTCGCTGCTGGTGCGCGGCCAGAAGGACAGCCTGAACGTGCGGGGCGCGTTCCTCGAGGTGGCGGCGGACGCACTGGGCTCGGTCGCGGTGCTGATCTCGGCGACGGTGATCCTCACCACCGGCTGGCAGGCCGCCGACCCGATCGCCTCACTGGTCATCGGTCTGATGATCGTGCCGCGCACCCTCAAGCTGCTGCGCGAGACCCTGGACGTCCTGCTGGAGGCGGCGCCCCGGGACGTCGACATGGCGGACGTCCGGGCGCACATCCTCGCGCTGGACGGCGTCGAGGACGTCCACGACCTGCACGCCTGGACCATCACCTCCGGGATGCCGGTCCTGTCCGCCCATGTGGTGGTGCGCTCGGACGTACTGAGTGCGATCGGTCACGAGAAGATGCTGCACGAACTCCAGGGCTGCCTCGGCGACCACTTCGACGTGGAGCACTGCACCTTCCAGCTGGAACCGGGCGGCCACGCGGAACACGAGGCACATCTGTGCCATTGAGGCAGGTGGGGTGCCCGGGGCGCGGAACGCACCCGTCCGGCGCGCGGACGCGTCCTTGCGCCCACAGCCCCGCCGCGGACGGTTCCCCGTCCACCCCGCAGGGCACGATCACCTGCCGGGCCGCCACTCCGGGTGCCCGGCCGGTGACGCGCTCGGGACATGCGGGTGCCGCGAAGTGCCGGGAGTGCCGGATTCGTACGGCAGACTTGGGGCGCGAAGACCGATGCGAAGGATGGGTATGCCGATCACACCTGCCACCGCGACGCACAGTTCGTCGAACGGCACCGTGGACGCGATTTTGCTGGAACTGGTCGACGAGAACGGTGTGACCGTCGGCACCGCCGAGAAGCTCGCCGCCCACCAGCCGCCGGGGCAGCTGCACCGCGCCTTCTCCGTGTTCCTCTTCGACGAGCGCGGCCGGCTGCTGCTCCAGCAGCGGGCGCTGGGCAAGTACCACTCCCCCGGCGTGTGGTCCAACACCTGCTGCGGCCACCCCTACCCGGGTGAGGCGCCCTTCGCGGCCGCGGCCCGGCGGACGTACGAGGAGCTCGGGGTCTCCCCCTCGCTGCTCGCCGAGGCCGGCACGGTCCGCTACAACCACCCGGACCCGGCCTCGGGCCTGGTCGAGCAGGAGTACAACCACCTCTACGTCGGGCTCGTGCAGTCGCCGCCGCGGGCGGACCCGGAGGAGGTCGGCGCGACGGCGTTCGTGACCGCGGCCGAGCTCGCGGAGCGGCATGCGAAGGACACCTTCTCCGCGTGGTTCATGACGGTCCTGGACGCGGCCCGGCCAGCGGTCCGTGAGCTGACGGGGGCGTCGGCCGGCTGGTGACCCCGGGCCCGGTCCGACCGTCGGCGCCGCCCGGCCATAAGGTCCGGACGCGGCCGGTGCTGCGGCCGGGAAGGTTCACCGGCTCGCGCATCGCTAGCGGACGCGGGCGGAGCTGAGCGGCAGGGCGGCCCAGATCACCTTGCCGCCGCTCGACGTGTGTTCCACGTCGCACACCCCGCCCGCCTCCCGCGTGATCTCGCGCACGAGCAGCAGGCCGCGGCCGCCGGTCCGGGCGTGGTCGGCCTCCAGGGCGGTGGGGCGGTAGGGGTGGTTGTCCTCCACGGACACCCGCACCCACTCGGCGCCCACGGCGACCTCCACGGCGAGCATCGGCGACAGCAGCGCCGCGTGCCGGACGGCGTTCGTGACCAGCTCCGAGACGATCAGCAGAATGCCCTGTGCCAGGTCCTCCGAGACCGGTACGCCCTGCCGGTGCAGCAGGTCCCGCACGGCGTGCCGGGCCTGCGGGACGGAGACGTCGGCGGCGGGGGCGGTGAACCGCCACACGCCCTCGTACGGCAGCGGATCCGGTGGCGTCGGCCGAGCGGGCTCGGCTTCGCCACCCGCTGGGCGTGGGTCGGGCCCGCGCCCATGATCGTCCATTGTCCGTTCGCCACCCTCGCGCTCGATTGTCACCACACGTCGAGTGTTGGTACCGAGCCGCTTCACTCCGGATGACTGAACAGAAGTCAGCACCTATCGAGTACTTCTGACCGAGGGCTTACGAAGCGGTCGACTTCGAGACCGTTCCTGTCCCCGCTTATGCCGATTCGGCGAACTATTCGGGTTGTACGGGTTTGGTGACACCCTGATCGACCACGGTGCCCCCTCCCGGCGCGACCCCCTCGTCCGCCGCGGCGGCGCCCCGTGCCGGTGCCGCCGGGATGTCCTCGGCGGCGGCCAGCCGGTCGGTGACCATGCCGACGATGCGCCGGCCGCCGAACCCGGTCGCGATCAGGCCGAGCCCGTCGAAGAGCAGGGCGAGGGAGAAGAAGGAGCCGATGACGTACTGGCTGCTGCTCGGCCAGTTCGCCAGCACCAGGACGCCCAGCAGAAGGTCGAAGGCGCCCAGCATCAGGGTCCAGCCGAACTGGGGGCCACGCACCACCAGGCTGCCGACCAGGCGGAACAGACCGGCGGTGAGGAAGAGCAGGGCGGCGAACATGGTGAGCGTCTCGGCGGCGGCGTCGGGCCTGCTGATCACCACCACGCCCGCGGCGATGTTGAGGGCCGCGACGATGACGCCGAGCCAGAAGAAGTTGCTGCCCCGGGCCTGGACGGCGTGCAGCAGGCCGACGGCGCCGCCGATCAGCAGCAGCCAGCCGAACAGCAGCATGGAGGTCAGGGTCGCCACCGCGGTGTAGACGAGCCCGACGAGACCGGCGAGGACGAGGACGATCCCGAGGGCCGCGAGCCAGCCGAAGCCCCGGTGCAGTTTCGCCGCCTCGTCCTCGGACCTGGTGGACATCAGCGCCTCCTCGTCGTCGGGGCCGGCGCCTTCCTGATGTCGGGCCGGCCCCTTGTGCTCACTCCTAGTCCCCCTGCCCGCTGTTCCGTAACTCTCACCGGCGGCTTCTTGATCGGCCACCGGGCGGGTGGAAGCATCCGGCCCATGGAGCCCCAGCTGCTGCACGGCGTCACCCACTCGGTGGCCACCGTCACCGTCCACCATCCGGCCAAGCGCAACGCCATGACGGCCGCGATGTGGCGGGCGCTGCCGCCGCTGCTCGACACGCTGGCCGCCGATCCGGACGTACGGGCGCTGGTGCTGACCGGGGAGGGGACGACGTTCTGCGCGGGGGCGGACATCTCCACGCTGCGGGGGTCGCCGCGGGAGGCGCAGCGGCTGGCCGTGGACGCGGAGGACGCGCTCGCCGCGTTCCCGAAGCCGACGCTCGCCGCCATCCGCGGGCACTGCGTGGGCGGCGGGTCCCAGCTCGCGGCGGCCTGCGACCTGCGGTTCGCCGAGGAGGACGCGCTGTTCGGGGTGACCCCGGCCAAACTCGGCATCGTGTATCCGGCGTCCTCGACCCGGCGACTGGTGTCACTGGTGGGGCCGGCCACCGCGAAGTACCTGTTGTTCTCCGGTGAGTTGATCGACTCGGCGCGCGCGCTCGCCACCGGTCTGGTGGACGAGGTGCTGCCGGCCGGCGGACTGGCCGCGCGGGTCGCGGAGTTCACCGGGGTCCTGGCGTCCCGTTCGCAGCTGACGCAGGCCGCGGCGAAGGAGTTCGCCGACGGGCGCACGGACCGCGACGCCCACTGGGCGGCCCAGGCGGCCGGCAGCGGCGACACGGCGGAGGGCGTGGGGGCGTTCCTGGAGCGACGGCAGCCCCGGTTCACCTGGACGGTTACCGACCAGTCGGTATCCTACGGGGCATGACTACCGCCGCTCTCGACCCGCGCTCCGGTCGCCGCTGCCACAACGCGCTCAACTCGCTGCACGCCACGCACTACTTCGCCCCCGAGCTGGGCGCGGAACTGGGCGCCCTCGGGGTCACCAGCCCCCGAGCCGTCAACTTCGCGGTGCGGGCCGCCGCCCTCGGGCCGGTCGGCGCCGGGGCCGTGACGGCCACGTTCTACAACTACAAGTACGAACTCGTGGCGCGGCACGTCCCCGCGGTGTGGGAGACCGCCGCACCCGGGCAGGTGCTGGCGGCCCGGACACGGGCCGTCGACGCCTCACTGCGCCGCCTGCTCGGCGAGGAGACGGTGACCTGCCCGGAGATGGCGGAGGCCGCGGAACTGGCGCTGCGCGCCGCCGAGGCGTGCTCGCGCGGTGGGCGCCCGCTGTACGCCGCCCACGCCGACCTGCCGGTCCCCGACGAGCCGCACCTCGCGTACTGGCACGCCACCACGCTGCTGCGCGAGCACCGCGGCGACGGGCATCTGGCCGCGCTGATCGCGGCGGACCTGGACGGCCTGGAAGCGGTGGTGACCCACACCGCGACCGGCCGGGGCATGACACCGAAGTGGGTCTTCGGCACCCGCGGCTGGAGCCAGGAGGACTGGGACGCGGCGACCGGGCGGCTGCGTGAGCGCGGGCTGCTCGACCAGTACGGCGAACTCACGGAAGCGGGCCGCGCGCTGCGCGAGGAGATCGAGCACCGCACCGACGTACTCGACCGGGCCCCCTACGAGCACCTGGGGGCACCGGGCGTCGCCCGCCTGACCGACCTGGCCCGCGCCTTCGCGGGCGCGGCCCTCGCGGCGGGCGCCTACCCGGCCGACCTGGTGGGGAAGGGCTGAGGGACGAGGACGGCGCGGGGGCGGGGGCGGTTGTCCGGCGGTGCCTCGGGCTCCTCACGGGGACGCCGGGCTGACTCCCGTCGACGCCCCGCCGCCGGGTGCGCCCTGATCCCCGACTGTCGGTGTCACCTGCCACAATTGCCGCGCAACCTCAGTGAGAAGGCGGTACGGGCGTGACGACACCCCTCGTAGGGTCCATCGAAGGCAGGATCGCCGCGGAACTCGGCGTCCGTGAGCGGCAGGTCAGGGCTGCCGTGGAGCTGCTCGACGGCGGTTCGACAGTGCCCTTCATCGCCCGCTACCGCAAGGAGGCCACCGAGCTGCTCGACGACGCCCAGCTGCGCACGCTGGAGGAGCGGCTGCGCTATCTGCGCGAGCTGGAGGACCGGCGTACCGCGATCCTCGACTCCGTGCGCGAGCAGGGCAAGCTCTCCGAGGAGCTGGAGGGCCGGATCCGGGCCGCCGAGACGAAGGCGCGGCTGGAGGACATCTACCTGCCGTACAAGCCCAAGCGGCGCACGAAGGCGCAGATCGCCCGGGAGGCGGGGCTCGAACCGCTCGCCGAGGGCCTGCTCACCGACGCCTCGGTCGAGCCGCTCGCCGCGGCCGCCGCCTTCGTCGACGCGGACAAGGGCGTCGCGGACCCGCAGGCCGCGCTGGACGGCGCGCGGGCGATCCTCACCGAGCGGTTCTCGGAGGACGCCGACCTGATCGGCGAGCTGCGCGAGCGGATGTGGGTGCGGGGGCGGCTGGCCGCCAGGGTGCGCGAGGGCAAGGAGGAGGCGGGCGCCAAGTTCGCCGACTACTTCGACTTCGCCGAGGCGTTCACCGCGCTGCCCTCGCACCGCGTGCTCGCCATGCTGCGCGGTGAGAAGGAGGAGGTCCTCGACCTCGTCCTGGAGCCCGAGGAGCCGACGGAGGGGCCGTCCTCGTTCGAGGGAATCGTGGCGAACCGGTTCGGCATCGCCGAGCGCGGCCGCCCGGGCGACAAGTGGCTGAAGGACACGGTCCGCTGGGCGTGGCGCACCCGCATCCTGGTGCACCTCGGCATCGACCTGCGGCTGCGGCTGCGCACCAGGGCGGAGGACGACGCGGTGGGCGTCTTCGCGACGAACCTGCGCGACCTGCTGCTCGCGGCGCCGGCCGGCACCCGCGCGACGCTGGGCCTGGACCCCGGTTTCCGGACGGGCGTGAAGGTCGCCGTGGTCGACGCGACCGGCAAGGTCGTCGCCACCGACGTCATCCACCCCCACGTCCCGGCCAACCGGTGGGACGAGGCGATCGCGAAGCTGGCGCGTCTGTCGAAGGAGCACGCGGTCGAGCTGATCGCGATCGGCAACGGCACGGCGTCCCGTGAGACGGACAAGCTCGCCGGTGAACTCATCGACAAGCACCCGGAGTTGAACCTCACGAAGGTGATGGTGTCGGAGGCCGGCGCCTCCGTGTACTCGGCGTCCGCCTTCGCCTCGCAGGAACTGCCCGACATGGACGTGTCGCTGCGCGGCGCGGTCTCCATCGCGCGCCGTCTGCAGGACCCGCTCGCGGAGCTGGTGAAGATCGACCCTAAGTCGATCGGCGTCGGCCAGTACCAGCACGACCTGTCCGAGCTGAAGCTGTCGCGCTCGCTGGACGCGGTCGTCGAGGACTGTGTGAACGGCGTGGGCGTGGACGTCAACACCGCGTCCGCCCCGCTGCTCTCCCGGGTCTCCGGCATCACCTCGGGGCTCGCCGAGAACATCGTGGCGCACCGCGACGCGAACGGCCCGTTCCGGTCCCGCACCCAGCTGAAGAGCGTGGCGCGGCTCGGGCCGAAGGCGTACGAGCAGTGCGCGGGCTTCCTGCGGATCCGCGGCGGCGAGGACCCGCTGGACGCCTCCAGCGTGCACCCGGAGGCGTATCCGGTCGTACGGCGGATGGTGAAGACCTCCGGTCAGGAGGTGGCCTCGCTCGTCGGCAACACGGGTGTGCTGCGCTCGCTGCGCGCCGAGAACTTCGTGGACGAGAAGTTCGGTCTGCCGACGGTGACCGACATCCTGAAGGAGCTGGAGAAGCCGGGGCGTGACCCGCGGCCCGCCTTCAAGACGGCCACCTTCAAGGACGGCGTGGAGAAGATCTCCGACCTGGCGTCCGGCATGGTCCTGGAGGGCGTCGTCACCAACGTGGCCGCTTTCGGCGCGTTCGTGGACGTCGGTGTCCACCAGGACGGGCTCGTGCACGTCTCCGCGATGTCGAAGACGTTCGTCAAGGACCCGCGGG